>JAKBCJ010000062.1 GCA_021807975.1 Pseudomonadota bacterium
ATATTCACCAGCGCTTAACGCCACAGTCGTTGAGATAAATCAACGGCGGCGGAACGCGGATTACAGGAGATTGACGTGCATTCTATCCCAGCCGGCGGGTGACAGCCGTTACCACCGCTTCCGGCGTGATCCCGAAATGCGTAAAAAGGTCCTCATAATTCGCCGAAGCGCCGAATCCGGTCATGCCAATGAACGTCCCGTCCGAACCCAGCCACCGGTCCCATCCGAAGCTGCCCGCTGCCTCTATTCCGACTCGCGGCGCGCCGCCCAGAACCTGCGCGCGATAGGCTTCGTCCTGCTGGGCGAACAGTTCCCAGCACGGCAGGGACACCACGGCCACGGCGATATTGTGGCCGGCCAGTTTCTCCCGCGCCGCCATGGCGATCGGCACTTCGGAGCCGGTGGCGATAATCGTGGCCTGACGCGGCCCATCGGCCTCGGCCAGCACATAACCGCCCCTGGCACTGCGATTTTCGGCACTGTCGGTTCGCCACGCCGGCAGCGCCTGCCGCGACAGCACCAGCACGCTGGGGCCGTCGGAACGGCGCACCGCCAGTTCCCAGCACTCCGCCGTTTCCATGGCGTCGGCGGGACGGAACACATGCAGGTTAGGCATCGCCCGCAGGCTGGCCAGATGTTCCACCGGCTGATGGGTGGGGCCATCCTCGCCCAACCCGATCGAGTCATGGGTCAGGACATAGATCACCCGCTGGCGCATGATCGCGCACATCCTCAACGCCGGGCGCAGATAGTCGCTGAACACGAAAAACGTGCCTATATACGGAACGATCCCGCCATGCAGCGCCATGCCGTTGGCAGCCGCGGCCATGCCGTGTTCGCGAATACCGAAATGGATATATCGCCCGCCATAGTTCCCGGCGGAGATGGAAGCCATCCCTTTGACCAGCGTCAGGTTCGACCCGGTCAGGTCCGCCGAACCGCCGATCAGTTCCGGCATCGCCGGCACCAGCGTTTCCAGGCACCGCTGGCTGGCCGCCCGGGTCGCCAGCTTGGGGCGGTCGTCGCCGATCCCCAGTTTCAGTTCGGTCACCGCCTCATGCAGATTGTCCGGCAGACGTCCGGCGATCGCGCGTTCGAACTCCGCCCTTTGATTATGCCGAGCCAGGCGCTTCAGCCATGCTCGGCGGGCAGAGGCACCGCGTCCGCCCACGGCCAGCCAGCGGTCTTTCAAGTCGTCGGGTACAACGAACGGGGGCTCGTGCCAGCCCAGCAGTTCCTTGGCACCCGCCGCTTCGTCCGGCCCCAACGGGGACCCATGAACCGCATTGGTGCCAGCCTTGGCCGGCGCGCCCAGCCCAATAACGGTGCGGCAAGCGATCAGCGTGGGCTTCTTGGAGCGCACGGCGAACGATAACGCCCCCGCGATTTGCGCCGGGTCGTGGCCATCCACCTGCTTCGTCGCCCAGCCATAGGCGGCGAACCGCTTGGGCACGTCGTCAGAATACGCCAGCGCGGTATCGCCATCGATCGAGACATGGTTGTCGTCATACAGGACCGCCAGCTTCGACAACGCCAGATGGCCGGCCAGCGCCGCGGCCTCATGGCTGATGCCTTCCATCATGTCGCCGTCGGAGCAGATTACCCAGGTGCGGTGATCGACCAGAGACTTGCCAAACCGAGCGGCCATGTTGCGTTCGGCGATGGCCATGCCGACGGCGGTGGCCAGCCCCTGCCCCAGCGGGCCGGTCGTGGTTTCGATCGCCGGATGCTCGCCGTACTCCGGATGGCCGGCGGCGGGCGAGTGCAACTGGCGGAAATTACGGATATCGTCGATCGACAGGCCCTCGTAGCCGGTCAGATAGATCAACGCGTACAGCAGCATGGAGCCGTGACCGGCCGACAGCACGAAACGGTCGCGATCGGGCCAGTGCGGATCGGCGGCATCGAATTTATGAAACCGGCTCCATAGCGCGGTGGCGACGTCGGCCATGCCCATCGGCAGACCGGGATGTCCCGATTTCGACCGCTCCGTGGCGTCGATCGCCAGCGCCCGGATCGCGTCGGCCATGCGGCGCGCGGGCGTCATGGGGCGCGCCAGGATCGCGGCCTGACGCACAAGGGCGGGATGATCGGACGACAACTCGGCAGCGACGGCCATGCGGACTCCTTGGATCGGCGCTATAGGCGGCGGCGGGTATGGCGACAACCCCGGTCAACGCGAGGCCCGCGTCTGGAACGGGGCTATGGCGGCCGGGTTGCACCGGGCGCAATGCCGCGCGATGGATCATCGTCGAAACCTCGGCATCGGATGGATCAGGATGAACCCTTTGTTCGTCGGAAGCGACATCTACCGCAACTCCAGCTACGGGCCGAAGCATCCGCTTGCGGTGCCGCGGGTGTCGGTCGCCATCGATCTGTGCCGGACACTGGGGTGGCTGCCGGACAGCGTGTATCGCGAGGCCCCGATGGCGACCGACGCCGAACTGATGCGATTCCACGACCCCGACTATGTCGCCGCGCTGAAGCAGGCCGAACGCGACCAGTCGGTCAACGAACGGGTTCGCAACCGGTTCAAGATCGGCGCCGAGGGCAATCCGGTTTATCCGCAGGTATTCCGCCGCCCAGCGGTGTCCGCCGGCGGCGTCATACTGGCGGCGAAACTCGCGGCCGAGGGGCGGATCGTGCATTGCCCCGGCGGCGGCACCCATCATGGCCGGCCGGATCGGGCATCAGGCTTCTGCTTTCTGAACGATCCGGTGCTGGGGCTGCTGGCCTGGCTGGACCTGGGGCTGGACAATATCGTGTACCTGGACATCGACGCGCATCACGGCGACGGGGTGCAGGACGCGTTCCATGACGATCCACGGGTGCTGACCATCAGCCTGCACGAAGCCGGGCGCTGGCCGTTTTCCGGCGCCGCGGCCGATCGTGCCGGCGGCGCGGCGCTGAACATCCCGCTGCCGGCGGCCTGTAACGACTCGGAGTTCGACCATGCGATGCAACAGGCGGTGCTGCCGGCCATCGACGCGCGCCGGCCGCAAGCTATCATGCTTCAGGCCGGCGCCGACGGGCTGGACGAAGACCCGCTGGCGAAGCTGTCCCTGTCCAACAACACCCATCGTTCGGTGGTTCAGGCGCTGATGCAACGCACGCGGTGTCTGGCCGTACTCGGCGGCGGCGGCTACAACCCCTGGACTGTCGGCCGCTGCTGGGCCTTGATCTGGGGCACCTTGAACAACCGCACCATCCCCGAAACCCTGCCGCCAAGCGCCGAGGCCGGGCTGCGCGCGCTCCGCCTGGACCGGGCGATCGGGCGCAATCCGCCGGCGCATTGGTTTACCACCTTGCTGGACCAGCCCCGCACGGGGCCGGTTCGCGACGAAGTCCGGTACCTCATTAAGGAAATCCTGTCTCGATGAAACGGCGTTATCTGCTGGCGTTGGCCACGTTGTTGGCTTTGTCCGCCCCTCTGTCGGCACCGGCCCGGGCGCAGGCGCCCGAACCGACCGGCCCGCAGCCCGAGCTGCCCAAGCAAAAGCTGACGATCGTCGGCCATGGCGGCCCCGAACATGTCTTTAACGTCGAGATGGCGGTGAAGCCGGAACAGCAGGTCACCGGGGAGATGTTCCGTACCAGCGTGCCGCAAGACGGCGGCATGCTGTTCGACTGGGGCTTCCCGCGCGAGTCGCAGATGTGGATGCGCAACACGCTGGTGCCGCTGGACATGGTGTTCATCAATGCCGACGGGACAATTCGTGCCATCGCCGAGAACACCACGCCGCGCAGTCTGGCGGTGATCGACAGCCGGGGCCCGGTGCGCGCGACCCTGGAACTGGCGGCGGGGACGACGGAGAAGCTGGATATCCGGGTCGGCGATACGGTGAAGCAGGCATTGTTCGGTAACGCGCCTTAACGCCGACGGCGAACCGCCCGGGCGTCCGGATTACCGCATGAACCCGCCACGCTGCCATGGCTGGTTCCAATCAAACCGGCCCCCTGGTCAGCCAGCTTTCCCCCACCGCAAAGCTATGTCGCTGGCCTGCCGGAGTCCTACGTGCGCCACGCCCGCGGTGGGCCGCGATCGAACGGATTCGCGGCCGACGGCTACCGATCCTGCATCGGCGGCAACAAGGCCGCGGCATAAGCCGCCGGGTTGGAGATCAGTTGCCGAGCGGCTTCGAGGTCCGCGGCCCCGGCTTCGGCGGCGGGACAGGAGGCGCGGATCTCCAGCATCTCGGACGCTGGCACAGGCAAACGTGCCGCCCTGGACCGCTTGATCGCGTCGGCCATTGGCTGAAACCCGGTGGACAGCGATGCCAACTGGCGGCTCAACGCATCTTCGCCCAGGCTGGTGCATATTTGCGGCAGAATCCCAAGCCCCTGGATGGGCCACCCGAGGGGGGCGAGCGTCTGGCTCCAGGTCACGAACAACTCGCCGCCGTCGGGCAGCGGGTCGATGGTCTGCACCATCCCCTTCCCCACCGTTTCGCTTCCCACCACCACCGCCCGCCCACGATCTGCCAGCGCGGCCGCCAGAATTTCCGCGGCACTGGCGGTCCGGCCATCGACCAGGATCACCAGCGGCACGTTTTCGGCCAGTTCACCCTCGGTGGAGCGCCACACATTCATCGAATCAGGATCGCGTCCGATGGTTGTCGCCACCAGCCCGGCCGGCAGGAATGCGTCGGCGGCGGTCACCGCCTGACGCAACAGCCCGCCGCGATTGTCGCGCAAATCCAGCACGATGCCGTCCACCGGATGCGGTTCCGATAAGGCATCCTGCACCGACAGGGCCAGGTGCGTGGCCGTGCTGGCGCTGAAGCCGCTGATCCGCAACACCAGCACATCGGCAAAGCGCTGGGCGAAAACAGTCTCCGGCGGCACCATCGCGCGGACAAGCCGGGCGTCGCGCGTACGCCCGTCCCGCCCGCGCCAAGATAGTGTCACCGGCGACCCATCGGCGCCTGCCAGCAGGGCGGAGATCGTGACCGGGTCCTGATCCCGGGTTCGCTGACCATCGACCGCCGCCAGGATATCACCTTGGCGGATTCCGGCGTTCGCGGCGGGGCTGTCGCGCACAACAGATCGGACTTCGATCAGCGCGCCATTCTGCCCCAACGTCATGCCAAGGCCCGCCGATCCGCCGCGGCGGGCGCGGTCCTCCCGGGCCTCGACGGGCGCGACATAGCGGGAGTACGGGTCCAGCCGGCCCAGCATCTGATCGAAAAAGCCCTGAACGATCGCCTGCATGCCCGCCCGGCGGACAGCCGCGGAGACGGGAATGCAGGCTTCGGTGATGGCCACGGCGACCCCGGCCCATGCAGCGGGCGTATCTTCCCCGGGCACGGCGATGTCGGCTTCCACCCGGTCCTGGCGAACCAGCCGCACATGCGCGTCCCTGGTCAGTACCCGCACACTGGGGTCCAGTACGGTCAATCCCTGAAGCCCCCAGAGCGTGAGCGTCGGGATGGCAACCGGATCGAGTATCCGCGGGGCGATGAACGTCAGCGCCTCCGCATAAATGGCGGTCATCCTGGTTCGGTCGAACCGGCCGCCGGCCACCGTCTCCGCCCGGGCAGTCCCAACGGCGCACAGTATCAAAAGGAGGCCGATCCGGATCACCGCCGACGCGACCGCTTCCCCGAAGGAACCGGGCGCGCCCTGCCGCTGTCGCTTTCCAGCACATGGAACACCATGCCGCCCGTTACAGCATTGGCTTCGGACAACAGCACGTCCACCTGCTGTGCCAATCGGAACACCTTCCGGGTACGCCGGCCAGTCAGGGTCTGCTCCCGCTCATCATAGTGCCAATAATCGTCCGGTAAGGTCGCGAACGGCACAATACCCGTGGCACCCGTCTCTGTAACAGTCACGAACAGGCCGAAACGTGTCACACCTGATATGCGTGCAGCGAAACGCCCGCCGACCTTGGCAGACATGAAAGCGGTCAGATAGCGGTCGATCGCATCGCGTTCGGCCTGCTGGGCGCGCCGTTCGGTCTGGGTTATCCGGTCACCGATTTCCGCAAATTCCGAGACCTGATCGTCGGAAATACCGTCCCGCCCAAGTTTGAGGCCTTTGATAAGCGCGCGGTGAACGAGCAGGTCGGCATAGCGGCGGATCGGGCTGGTGAAGTGGGCATAGCGGGGCAGCGCGAGCCCGAAATGACCAATATTGTCGGGGCTGTAAGCGGCCTGCGACTGGCTGCGCAGGATCGTCTCGCTGATAAGCTGTGACTCGGGTGTATCGCCGAAGCGGCGCAGCACCCGGTCGAAGTCGCGCGGATGAACTTGATTTCCTGCCGGTAACGACACGCCCAGCGTCGATAAAAACCCGCGCAGCGCTTCCAGCTTTTCATCCGACGGCGGCGCATGGACGCGATACATGCACGGTTTGTGCAGGCGTTCCAGTTCCTCGGCGGCGGCGACATTCGCCAGCACCATGAACTCCTCGATCAGGCGGTGGCTGTCCAGCCGGGGGCGCGGCGCTACACTGGCGACATGGCCGTGTTCGTCCAGCACGACCTGGCGTTCGGGGAGATCGAGATCGAGCGTCCCACGCTCGATCCTCGCGGCGAGCAACGCCCGATAGGCGGCATAGAGATGTACCAGCGGCAGTCCGGGGATCGTTTCGTGGGCATCCTCGGCCGCCTGCACGTCTTCGTACGTCATGCGCGCGGCGCTGCGCATCAGGCCGCGCCCGAAACGATGGCCGGTTTTCCGGCCGGAACGGTCCACACGCATTTCGACGAACAGACAGCCGCGGTCTTCGTGTGGCCGCAGGCTGCACCAGCCGTTCGACAGGGCCTCGGGCAGCATCGGCACCACCCGGTCGGGGAAATAGACGCTGTTGCCGCGCATGGCCGCCGCGCGGTCCAGTTCGGACCCGGGTTTCACGTAATATGCGACATCGGCGATGGCGACGATCAGCCGGAAACCGCCCGCCGAATCCGGATCGGGTTCGGCGAATACCGCGTCGTCGAAGTCGCGGGCGTCGGCACCGTCGATGGTGATCAGCGGTACGTCGCGCAGATCGGTGCGACTGCCCAGCCTGACGCCGCGTGCCTTCCGCGACTCCGCCAGGGCGGCTTCGGGGAATGTCTGGGGGATATCGTGGGTGTGGATGGCGATCAGGCTGATCGAGCGCGCATCGCCCAGCTTACCCAGGCGTTCCAGCACGCGGGCCGGCTTCAGGCCGAGGTGCCGGTGCTGCGCGACGGGCTCACCCAGCACGATTTCATCCGGTTCCGCGCCTTTGTCCTGCCCCGGCGGCACCAGCCATTCCGCCTTCGAACGGCGATCCGTCGGCACGATGCGGTTTTCGTTACGCATCCTCTTGAACACGCCCAGGATGCGGCCGGGCGTTTCGCTGACCCGGCGCAAGGTGCGGGCATCGTAGCGCCCCGGCCCCATTGGCTTCAGCCGAACCAGCACCCGCTCCCCGGGCGCCAGGGCCGGCGCGCCATCACGTTCCGGCTGCAGGACGATCAGCGGCGGCTGTCCGGCCGAACGCTCCCAGTCCACCGGGCGGGCGATCGCGTCGCCGTCCCGATCAGTGCCGGTGATCTGGACGATAGCTGTTTCCGGTAACCGAATGCCCCGGCCACGGGCCGGAGGCCGAGGGGGGAGCTTGCCCTTGGAAACCGGCTTGCCCTTGGACTTGACGCGTTTAACCACTGTTTGCGCGACCGCGATATCTATGCGCCGCATTCTGCCACGGGGTTCGGGCCGGTGCTACAACGGCGCGGCGTTCCATACAGCGGGAAGCCGGCGGTGGCGCTGTTCGGCCGGCCGCGTTGCTAAACTATCGCAATCGCTGGACGGTGTAGTCAGCGACACCGCACAATGCCCGGCGCACCGGACTGTCGGGGAATATCGTCAAAGCCTGCTTGGCCTCCTGGACGAAACGCTGGGCGCGATCCAACGTCACCCCGATCGCGCCATGGCTGGCGATCAGGGCCATTGCCTGATCCAGGTCGGAGTCGGTCTGGTCCAGTTGCTCAACCGTACGCCGCCAGAATGCCTGCTCGGCTTCACCGCCGGCCAGATAGGCTGTCAGGACCGGGAGTGTGATCTTGCCCTCGCGGAAATCATCCCCGACTGTCTTACCCAAGGTGGCCTGATCGGCGACGTAGTCCAGCGCATCGTCCACGAGTTGGAAAGCGATCCCCAGCTTCATGCCGTATTCGGCCAGCGCGGATTCTTCCGATTCCGGACGGTTCGCCACAACCGCGCCGATCTGGCAGGCGGCGGCGAACAAGGCAGCGGTCTTGCCTTGGATGACTTCCAGATAACGGGCCTCGGTCGTGGACAAGTCGTTCTGGGTGACCAGTTGCAGGACCTCGCCCTCCGCAATGGTCGCGGCGGCTTTCGACAGAATCGCCAGCACCCGCAGCGACCCGTCATCGACCATCAACTGAAACGACCGGGCGAACAGGAAATCCCCGACCAAGACCGAAGCCTTGTTGCCGAACACCGCGTTGGCCGAGGCTAGGCCGCGGCGAAGCTGGCTTTCATCGACCACATCGTCGTGCAGCAGCGTGGCGGTATGGATGAACTCGACGCACGCCGCCAGATCGACATGCCGCGAACCGCCAGCCTGGCCCGGATAGCCGCACAGATGCGCGGCGGCCAGTGTCAGCAACGGACGCAGACGTTTTCCACCGGCCGCCACGATATGGGCGGCAAGCTGAGGGATCAGCGCGACGGGGCTGTCCATACGGCTGACGATGACGCGGTTGCAGGCCTCCAGATCGGGCCCGACAACGTTGACCAGCGCCGACAATGCATCCTCGCCGCCCTGGTCCGACGAACCGGTTACCATCGCCACGTCTAGATCTAAAGGACTGGCGACCACGCCCAACTGGCTCTCCCGGCTTGCAGAAACTAACCCGCTTCATATCGGTGGGTATCCCGGGGGGTCAAGCCGACATCGCCGGCAAAGCAGCGGTTGCGACGGCCGCCTCGCTGCTCACGATCGACGCCGCGACCCGTCCGCGGGTTCATGCCATCATGAATAATCTCGTTAAATCAACGGCCCAAAGCGGAATGCCGTTTCCACGAGCGGGCAAACCCCGGTTGCGCGCAACCGTAATCCAGCCCACGATCGATCCATGCGTATTGTAGCGACATCGAATAATATGATCCGGCTGTCGTTTTTGACCGCCCTGCTGGCGGATGCGGGCATCGAGGCGGTCCTGTTGGATGGCCATACCAGCGTGCTGGAGGGCAGCGCCGGGGCCATCCCACGGCGTCTGGCCGTCAGCACAGGCGATTTTCCGCAGGCCGAACGCCTGCTGCGCGATGCCGGCGAATGGTGACAACCGACGGGTATCTGTTGGGTGGCCGCGTGATTTACCGCCAGCCGGCCGAAGGCTTCCGCAGCGGAATCGAACCCGTCCTGCTCGCCGCCGCGGTTCCGGGTCGAACGGGCGCGCATGTTCTGGAAGCCGGCACCGGCGCGGGCGCGGGCCTGCTGTGCCTCAGCCATCGCGTGGCCGGCATTCGGGCAACGGGCGTGGAACTGGATCCGGCAATGGCGGCGATCGCGGCGGAGAACGTTCGGCGCAACGGTTTCGCCGGCATCGATATCGTCATCGGCGACATCACCTCGGTCGCCCTGCCCGCGGCGTTCGACCATGCCATCGCCAATCCGCCCTATCACCCACCGGATGGGTCCGTATCGCCCGACGGCGGCCGCGAACTGGCGAAACGCGGATCGGCGGGCCTGATAGAAACCTGGATCAGCCGGCTGAGCGGCGCGCTGCGGCGGCGCGGCAGCCTTACTTTGATCGTGCCGGCCTGGCTGATCCCCGCCTGCCTGACCGCGATGGCCGCTTCCGCAATCCCCTGTACGGCGATCTTTCCGCTGTGGCCGAAATCGAGTCGGCCCGCCAAACTGGTGCTTCTGCGCGGTATCAAGAACGGGCTAAGTCCGACGCGCATGCTGCCCGGGCTTATCCTGCACCGGCCCGACGGATCGTTTACCGAAGCCGCACAAGCCGTTCTGGCGGGCGCCGCCGCATTGCCGCTGGACGGCTGAGGCCAGCGGAGCGAACCATCTCCCGAGCCTTACATGTTTTCCGAATTCGGATGCCGCAGGTGCCACAGTCGTTCATGGGCCGCCACCAGGCTCTCCATGTTCCGTCGGCGCGTGCCATCGGGGGTCAACGGACGGCGAGTCAGCATCATCTCCAGAATATGGAGAAGTTGTTCCGCGACCTCAAAATCCGCCTGGTCGCAGGCGTGGTGAAACGCGATCAGGACCTTATCCGAAAGCCGCCGGCTATACCGGGGCGCGCTACCAGTTCCGGTCTCTCGGCCGGTTTCTTCCTCAGCCTGACCCAAAGCCACCCCCGACATGATGGTACTCACCATCTAACCCTCCGACTGGCGCAAAACAGCACCCTCCCCTCTCGCGCATGGACGATCCGAAATTGGTATCCAATGTCCCATGGACACCAGATGCATTTATGCACATCGACACATCGCGCCCGTGACATAATCGTTAACGGGAGCGTGAATATCATCAAAAAAGCAAGACGAACGCATTTTCATCGCTGACATGATAAAATAACCAGATAAAGCCGCTGTTTAAACAAGATCGCAGACGGTGAACGGTACCGGCTCTGACAGGTTTCAGCCCGGAATCAGCTGCGCGGGTTCCGGCCCGGCAGCCGAATCGCCGAACGCATCCTCCCACGTTCCCGCGGTCGATGCCTTGCTGTATTCGGTCGCGCGGTTTTCGAAGAAGTTGGCGTGCTCCACCGCGTTCAGCATTTCATCCAGCCACGGGAGCGGGTTCCGGGCGACGTGGAACAACTCGCTTAGCCCCAGTTCGATCAGCCGGCGATCGGCGATGAAGCGGATGTATTGCTTCACCTCGCGCGGCGACAGGCCCTCGATGGCGCCCTGCTCGAAGGCCAGATCGATGAACGCATCCTCATGCGACACGATGGTCGCGCAGGTCAGATAGATCTCCCGGCGCAGATCCTCGGTCCACAGGTCCGGGTTTTCCTGGATGAACGTCCGGAAAAGCTTGATGATCGACTGGCAGTGCAGGCTTTCGTCGCGCACCGACCATGTGACGATCTGGCCCATGCCCTTCATTTTGCCGAAGCGCGGGAAATTCAACAGGATCGCGAACGAAGCGAACAGTTGCAGCCCCTCGGTGAAGGCACCGAAGGCCGCCAGGGTCTTGGCGATCTCGAACCGGTTTTCGACCGAGAAGCCGTGCATGTAGTCGTATTTGTCCTTCATCTCTTTGTATTTGAGGAAGGCGGTGTATTCGATCTCCGGCATGCCGATTGTGTCGAGCAGATGGCTGTAGGCAGCGATATGCACCGTCTCGATGTTCGAGAACGCGGACAGCATCATCAGCACTTCGGTGGGTTTGAACACCTGACTGTACTGCTTCATGTAGCAGTTGTTCACCTCGACATCCGCCTGGGTAAAGAAGCGGAAAATCTGCGTCAGCAGGTTGCGCTCCCCGTCCGTCAGGTTGCGGTGCCAGTCCTTCACGTCGTCAGCCAGCGGCACTTCCTCCGGCAGCCAGTGAACACGCTGCTGAGTCAGCCACGCCTCATAGGCCCAGGGATAGCGGAACGGCTTGTAAACCGGATTTTCCGTCAACAGGTCGAACCGGATCGGGTGTTCGTCGGCGGCTCGGATTGTCCCGTCCATGTGTGTCCTGTTCCTTGACGATAAGCCTGTGCGCCACCGAATCGTCGGCGCGCGTCTATCCCACCCATTGTGGGTGCCCCCGACGCTGGGCGCAACCAATAGTGTGACTCGCAAATGACGTCCGCAGCATACCATGCCCCGGCGGGGGGGGGCACGATAGCGGCGCATCCGCCGGCATTGCCAGACATCGGGCCGGGTCCTACCGTTCCCGGATGGGCGGCCACCTTGCAAACCGCCACTCAAAATAATCTGGAAGGGACGAACGCATGAAGGTCGGTCAGGCAATCGCCGAGATCATGAAGCGCGAGGGAATCGAAATCCTTTGCGGCTATCCCGTCAACCATCTGCTGGAATTCGCCGCCGCCGCGGACATCCGGCCGGTGATCGTCCGGCAGGAGCGAATCGGCCTTCACATGGCCGACGCCATTTCCCGCGTGACCTCCGGCCGCAAGATCGGCGCCTTCTGCATGCAGCACGGCCCGGGGGCGGAGAACGCCTATGGCGGCGTCGCGCAGGCGTTCTCCGAATCGGTGCCGTTGCTGGTGATCCCGCAAGGCTACCCGCGCCGGATCGCCCATATCGACCCGAACTACAACTCCTCGCGCGAAATGCGCGGGATTTCGAAATCGGCCGAACCGGTGAACCTGCCGGCGGAAGTCGCCAATGTGATGCGCAGGGCGATGAGCAATATCCGCAACGGACGCAGCGGGCCGGCGATCGTGGAAATTCCCACCGATATCTGGAACGAGGAAATCGGCGACCTGGACTACACACCGGTCAGCGTGGCGAAATACGGCCCCGACCCGGTGGATGTCCGCAAAGCCGCCGCCGCGATCCTGGGGGCGAAGCGCCCGGTGATCTATGCCGGCACCGGCGTGCAGTGGGCCGAGGCGTGGGCCGAACTGCGCGAATTCGCTGAACTGCTGGGCGCGCCGGTCACCACCAGCCTGGGAGGCAAAAGTTCCTTCCCCGAAACCCATCCGCTGTCGCTGGGGTCCGGCGGCAATGCGGTGCCCAAGCCCGTGCATCATTTCGTGCAGAACGCCGACGTGATCATCGGCATCGGCTGTTCGTTCACCGAGACCAACTTCGGCATCAAATTCCCGAAGAACAAGATTTTCGTCCATGCGACACTGGACCCGCACCATTTGAACAAGGATGTCGTCAGTTCGGTTGGGCTGGTCGGCGATGCCAAGCTGACCCTGGCGGCGCTGATCGGGGAACTGCGGCAAACGATCAAGGCCAACCGCGACTCCTCCGGCGTGGTTGCCGAGATCGCCGCGGTGCGCGCGGAATGGATGGCGCAATGGGCGCCGCTGCTGAACTCCAACGAGGCGCCGCTTAGTCCCTATCGCGTTATCAAGGAGCTCATGGCAACGGTCGATATCGACAACACCATCATTACCCACGACGCCGGCAGTCCGCGTGATCAGATTTCGCCGTTCTGGGTGTCCACCACGCCGATGTCCTATATCGGCTGGGGCAAGACGACCCAGCTTGGCATGGGGCTGGGCCTGGCGATGGGTGCCAAACTGGCCAAGCCGGACAAGCTGTGCATCAACCTGTGGGGCGACGCGGCGATCGGTTTCACCGGCATGGACTTCGAGACCTGCGTGCGCGAGCGCATCCCCATTCTGTCGATCCTGCTGAACAACTTCTCCATGGCGATCGAGCTGAAGGTGATGCCGGTCTCGACCGAGAAATACCGCTCCACCGACATTTCCGGCGACTACGCAGCCATGGCCCGGGCGTTCGGCGGCTATGGGGAACGGGTAACCCAGCCGAGCGATATTCAGGCGGCGATCCGGCGCGGTATCGAGCAGACGCAGGCTGGTAAGCCGGCGCTGCTGGAGTTCATTACCGCCAAGGAGACCCGGGTTTCCAAGTTCTAAGCGGGACTGGGGGGGGGAAACCGGCAAGGGGGCGGGCGTAACCCGGCCCCAAGCCGCGCTTCGCCCCCGGGCTGAGGCGAAACCTCGGTTGGGGCCTGACAAAGGCCCTTGTCAGGCTGTCCGAGCCACCGTCTTGGGTCCGTAGTCCATAGCGGCAACGGCGGTTGCGAAACCGCCAAGAGCCCGGTTCCCTGCCCGCTGCCGCAGCCACGGCCGGCCAAACGGCTGACATGCGAGTTGGAAACGTTTCGTGGGCAACAGAAGACGAAGGAGGAACCGCAAAGCACGCAAATGGAGAACGGCGCGGATAGGACTTTCATGCTGTCGAGAGAAATGTCGGCACTTAGCGTGTGGGATCCGCTTTAGGTACCTGACTGAACATTAAAAGGAACCGCAAAGCACGCAAAGCACGCAAATGGAGAACGGCGCGGACAGGACTTTCATGCTGTCGGGAGAAATGTCGGCACTTAGCGTGTGGGACCCGCTTTAGGTACCTGACTGAACAATAAAATGTGTAATTTCAGCAAGTTGTGATTCTCTGCGTGTTGCAAGCACCGCAGGGAAGAAGGTCAAGGGGCGCAAGCGCCATATCGTTAGGGACGCCATGGGCAATGTCCTGGACGCGATTGTGCATACGGCCGACATCCAGGATCAGGACGGCGCCCCCGACCTCGTCGCATTCGTGAAGAACAATGTCCTGGCACTGACGAAAATCTTCGGCAACGGCGGCTATGGCGGCGAAAACTGGCCGCCGCCATCGCGCGCGTTGACGGACTCGTTGTGGAAATTGTCAGACGCTCCGATACCGCGCAAGAGTTCGCTGTGTTACCGAAAGGCTGGATCGAGGAGCGTTCATTCGCCTGGCTGGGCCGATGCCGCCGGCTGGCCAAGGACTGGGAAACCTCTATCGCCTCGTAGGAATCGTGGCTGTTTCTTGCTCCGGCGCGCCGCGTCATGCGCGCCATTGCTCGGGCCCGAGGGCGGCGAGAGGGGTTACGAATCAGACTCTGAAATGACCGGCCTCACCTGCTGAACCGCCGTCGCCCTTTTGCGTGTTTTGCGTGTTTTGCGTGTTTTGCGTGTTTTGCGGTTCCATTGCCTTTCACCAGACAACCCTCGCGAACGCCGATCTACCGGCCAGCAAACCGCAACAGGGCAATCCCCGACTTGCCAGCCACAGCATCCCGCCCCTGGCCCACGCCCGCCCGGCGAAGCTATCAAACCCCGAAGCGGTGGAACCAGGTCAGCGCCCGCTTCCAGGCATCCTCGGCGTCGGCTTGCCGGTAGCTGGGGCGGTAGTCGGCATGGAAGCCATGCGGTGCGTCGGGGTATATCTGGATGACAACGACCTTGTGGGCGGCTTTCGCCCTGGCTTCGGCCGCCCGCACCATATCCACCGGAATGCTCTGGTCCTGGCCACCATAAAGCCCCAGCAGCGGACATTTGATTTTCCCCGCGAAATCCAACGCGGTTTCCGGCTGAATTGGCGACGGGGTGCCGCCTAACGGACCGTAGAATGCAACCGCGGCCCGCAGATGTGGATTGTGCGCCGCATAGAGCCATGTCTGCCGGCCGCCGCGGCAGAAGCCCATCACACCCACGCGGGTGGCGCTGCCGCCGTGGAGCCTTGCCCAAGCCGCGGTGGAGTCCAGATCGGACATGTATTGCGCGTCCGGCGCTTTGGAAATCACGTCGGCAATGATCTGCTTCACGTCGGTCATCGTCGAAAGATCGGCGATACGGGCGTAATACTCCGTGGCGACAGCCAGATAGCCCGCCTTGGCCAAGCGACGGCAAACGTCTTTAATGTACTCGTGGACGCCGAAAATTTCTTCGTTCACCAGGATGACCGGAAACGGACCCTTGCCGACGGGATGGGCATAGTACGCCGGCAGCTTGCCATTGGTAGTGGGGATATGGGTCTCGCCGGTTTCGATCCCGGCGGTGTCGGTATGGATCGCCTGCGCTTCCACCCTTTGCGTCGCCAGCGTGAATCCGCTGATCAGACCGGTCATCAGAACCCCACGCCGAGCC
>JAKBCJ010000063.1 GCA_021807975.1 Pseudomonadota bacterium
GCCATGACGGTGGCGGAGTATTTCCGCGACCGGGGCCAATCGGTATTGCTTCTGATGGACAGCGTGACCCGGTTCTGCCTGGCGCTGCGGGAGATCGGCCTGTCGTTGGGGGAACCGCCGGCGACCCGCGGCTATCCGCCGAGTGTGTTCGCGGAATTGCCGCGGCTGCTGGAACGTGCCGGCCCCGGCCCGATGCGGCCGGACGGTGTGGCGGGACAGATAACCGGTCTGTTCACTGTGCTGGTGGAAGGCGACGACCATAACGAGCCGGTGGCCGACGCGGTGCGCGGCATCCTGGACGGGCATATCGTCATGGACCGGGCGATAGCGGAAGCCGGGCGCTATCCCGCGATCGACATCTCGCGTTCGCTGTCGCGTACCGCGTCGTCGTGTTTGGACCCCGGGCGGGCGGGTGTGGTCGCGCGCGCCCGACGGATCCTGGCCCTGCATGGGGAGATGGCGGACATGGTGCGCCTGGGCGCCTACCGGGCGGGCACCGATCCGGCAGTGGACGAGGCGCTGCGGCTGGCGCCGGCGATCGACGATTTCCTGCGGCAGGGAAAAGGCGAGCGGACCGGCTTCGACGACGCGTTCGCGAGGCTGGAGCAGGTGCTGGATGGCGCGTGACCGCCTGGAGTCGGTGCTGACCATCCGAAAGCGGGCCGTGGATGGCCTCCGGCGTGATCTGGCAGTGTGTGCGGCGTCCGAGAGCGCGGTGGAGGCGCGGATTGCGGCCCTGGACGACGCGGTCCGGCGCGACCGGGCGGCGCACGATACGCTCGACGATGCGCACCGCTTTCAGGAAATGTTTGCCGAACGGCGGCTGGCCGGGGAGGCCGAACGGGCCGCGGCGATGCGCGCCCTGACCGAAGCGCGGGCACGATCGGCGGAGGTGCGTGCCGAACTGGTTGCCGCCCGGGTTGCCGCGGAAGCGGTTGGCGCGGTCATTGCCGAACGTGCGGCCGCGCGCGCCGCCGGGCAGGCACGCCGGGCGCAGTTTGAACTGGAGGAGGCAGCACGGTCCGGTAAGCCGCCGATCGCCTCGGCCGTCTGACGCGAAAGTGCCGGCCCGTGCGTCCGGCTGCCACGATTCAGCCACTTGGCTGCGGTTTAACAGTGTGGCAACACAGCCTGCGATCAGCGCATGTTTTCCGGTCAGAAGTTTTTACTGTAGCAATGTCCCACGTCTCCGCCCCCGGACTTGGCCGGGGTTTTTTACGTACCCGGCGCACCGTGTCGATCATCAGCACGCTGCTATTGGTGTGTGTGCTGACTACCGTCCTGTTCATCGTCCTGCGCTCCCCCCAAAAAGACGACATCGCCTGGCTGCTATACGTCGCTCGGCGGTGGATGGCCGGGTTCGAGCTGTATATCGACGTGGTGGAGGTCAACCCGCCGCTGATCGTGTGGATATCGGCGGTGCCGCTGGAAATAGCGCGCTGGCTGGACGCCGATCCAAGATTTGTCGCGATGCCGGTGTTCATCGCGGGCGTGCTGGGGTGTGCATGGTGGGCAGCGGCGCTGCCGCGGCGGCGCGGCGGGATTTTCGCCGATCGGCTGCCGGTGTTTGCGGCGATCGGCTGCGCCCTGCTGATCCTGCCCGCCGCGGATCTGGGCCAGCGCGAGCATTTGATGACCGCGGCGTTCCTGCCGTACCTTGCGCTGTTCGCGCTGTCGCTGGATGGCAAGGCAATACCCTGGAAATCGGCTGTGGCGGCCGGTGTGCTGGCCGGTTTGGGATGTGCGTTGAAGCCGCGATACGCCGCTGTGTTCGTGGCGCTGGAATGCCTGGCGCTGACCCGCGGCCTGCGGCCCTGGCGGGCTATGCCGATCGCGGCCGGCGCTGCGATGGCTGCCTATGCCGGTTTGGTGGCGATCGTGTGCCCGGCCTATCTGCACCGGGCGGTGCCGATGGCGCTGGCGTTGTACGGCGCGACCGATGTATCGTTTGTTCAGTTGCTGTCGGACAGCGCGCTGCTGATCTGCGGCGAGGCCGTGGCCGTCGGGTTGCTGTGGCTGCGCCGGCGCAGCCTTCCGGAGTTCGACCTGATGCTGACGCTGGTGGTGTTCGCGGCGGCGAGCACGGTTGTGTGCTTCGTTGACGGCAAGGACTGGTACTATCACCGGCTGCCGGCCACGATCGCCACGGTTCTGGCGTTGACGCTGTGGATTGCCAGCGAAATCGTGCATCGGCGCTGGAAAATCGGCGTGCCGCTGATGGCGGCCGGCCTCGCGGTCGGGGTGTTTTGTGTCACCTCGATCCGTCTGCTGGAACCCGGGGCGGTAGAGGCGGTTGAACCCCGGCAGACCGCCGTGGACAGACTGGAAACCATCTTGAAGGCCGAACACGCCCGGACCTATGTCGCGTTTTCCGAATGGATCGCGCTGGGCTTTCCGGTGGTGAACGAGACCGGTGTTACCTGGGCGTCCCGCTTCGATTCCATGTGGGCCCTGAAGGGCGAGGTCTGGCGCGCCGGATTCGATCCGGCGGCGGACAGGGAATGGCCGATCGCGCGTTGGGTGGCACATGATTTCATCGCCGGATGTCCCGATATCGCGGTGGTGGATACGCGTGAGACGACCAAATACATTCGCGTGCTCAGCGCGGCAGACCCGGCGTTCGCCCGGGCCTGGTCGCGATTCCGTCCGATTGCCGCGTTCGACGGGCTGGTGGTTTACAAGCGCGGCCGGGGCGGATGCCGGGATGTCTGGGTGGCGGCACAGGCCGCACCGATCGCCGGAAGGGGACCGCCGCCGCCCGGCGTGGCGCGGTAACCGCATGGCGGGCTTGTCAAAGCCGGGCCGCGCCCACATGGTGCGGCGATAAATCAGCCTGAACCAACAAGGCGTACTGTCCGGATGATCCAGCTTTATATGACACCTGTTGCCCCGGGGGTCGGCGTTGCCCGCTAGCCTGACGGTCGCCGGCCTGGATTCGGGTTACGGCACTATTCGCATCCTGCATAACGTCAACATGGCGGTGCGCGAGGGCGAGACGGTTGCACTGCTGGGCACCAACGGTAACGGCAAGTCCACCCTGATGAAGACGATCATGGGTATGGTGCGCCCCACCGCCGGCTCGATCGTCGCCACCATCGACGGCGTCGACCACGATCTGGTGGGCAAAACAACCGAGGCCATCGTCGATCTGGGCATCGCGCTGGTGCCCGAGGGCCGTCGTCTGTTCCCCCGCCTGACGGTGACCGAAAACCTTTATCTTGGCGCGTTTCGCGACAAGGCGCGTACCAAACTGAAAGACAATCTGGCGTTCTGCTTCGAGGCGTTTCCCCGTCTGGCGGAGCGGCGTAATCAGTTGGCTGGATCCATGAGCGGCGGCGAGCAGCAGATGCTGGCCCTGGCCCGGGCACTGATGTCAGATCCGCGCATGCTGCTGATCGACGAACCCTCGGTCGGGCTGGCCCCGCTGCTGGTTGCCCGCACCATCGACAAGATCAAGGAGCTGAAAGAGGGGTTCCAACTCTCCGTGCTGATGGCGGAACAGAACTTCACCCAGGCGATCCGGATTGCCGACCGGGGCTACGTGCTGGTCCATGGGCATGTGGAGTTCGAAGGCGACTCTCCGGAGTCTCTGAACAACAATGAGTTAATTCGCGAATTCTACATGGGCGCCTGAGTCGGCCACCCGCGGCGGCATGGCTGGTGTCCCCCGTTTGGTTCGAAACGATGATGGCGTCCGGTGAAATTTCATGCCATTGAATGAAATTCTATATTTTAATTGAATGAGACGATGACTCCGCTGCCAAGCCCGCAACAACTGCGCTATCTGGTTGCTTTGGCGGAAAGCCGCCATTTTGGCCGTGCGGCGCAGATTTGTTCTGTCACGCAGTCCACGCTGTCGGCTGGTCTGCTGGCGCTGGAGCGGCAGTTGGACTGCCATATTTTGGACCGAGCGGCCGGACGGCATGTGGTGTTCACGCCGCTGGGGCTGGAACTGGTGGAACGCGCGCGAACCGCGTTGAGTACCCTGGAAGCGGTGACGGAGGCGGCGACGGCGGCGCGCGAGCCGATGGCGGGTCCGCTGCGGCTGGGGGTTATCCCGACGATCGGGCCATTTCTGCTGCCGACGCTGATGCCGGCGCTGCGGGCGGCGTTTCCCCGTCTGCGGTTGTATTTGCGCGAAGATACGACCGCCAGCCTGGTGGACCGGCTGACCGCCAACCGGCTGGATTTGCTGCTGCTGGCGACGCCGTGCGACTGCGGCGGGGCGGAAACGGTGCCGGTCGCCCGGGACGGCTTCATGGTCGCACTGCCGCCGGATCACCGGCTGGCGGGCGAGGAGCAGATCGCGGTCTCCGCTTTGGTGCGGGAACGTCTGCTGCTGTTGGAGGACGGCCATTGCCTGCGTGACCAGGCGCTTGCGGTGTGCGGTTTGCTGGCGGGCGAGAGGGGCGATCCGGACGGATTCGCCGCGACCAGCCTGCATACCCTGGTGCAAATGGTGGCAAGCGGGCTGGGCGTTACGCTGCTGCCGAAGCTGGCGGTGGCAGCGGGGATCACGGCGGGGACCGAGATTGTGCTGCGTCCGCTTGCCGGGGCCGGGGCGTGGCGCACGCTGGGACTGGCATGGCGTCCCAATGCGCCCCGGGCGGCGGATTACCGCGCTCTGGGAACGCATTTGGTGGAGACATGCCGCGAGACGCTGGACGGATAGCCGGCCCATCACGCAGGAACGATTTGCGTCGGCGCTGCCGGTTCGGGTGAGGTCTGCCGGTGAGAACAGGAGATCCCGGCATGAGGCTGTTGGCTGCGTTGGCGGTCGGCTTAGGTGCGGCGGTCGCGCTGCCGGCTTGCGCCCAACCGAAAATCGCTCCGTCGCGGGAGTATTCGAATGCGCCCCCGGCTGGATTGGACAAGAATTTCGGGCTGCCCAGCTTCGGTATGCCGGGGGCTGGGATGCCTCAGCAACGGACTCAGGCTCCGAAGGCTGAACCTAAGACCGATCTGGATCTTTTCGAGCCGCCCGCGGCTGCGAAAGCCGACCCCCCCGGAGTGCCGGATTTTTTCAGCGCGACGACTGATCTGACGGTGCCGAAAGCGGCCCGGCCCAGCCCGGGTAATGACAGCCCGGAAACGCCGTCATTCACAACAGGTCAGGGCTATTCCACCGACGAGCGACCGGTGGTTCCGTTGGAAACGGACGAAACCCCGAAGGACCGGGCCGGCGATCAATAAGGATGGAGCGGATGGAGGGAATCGAACCCTCGTATGCAGCTTGGGAAGCTGCCGTTCTACCATTGAACTACACCCGCGTTCGGCGAACCTTTTAGGCGGTTCGCGCCGCGGATGCAATTCGCCGCGAACGATCAGGTGAAATTAGTCTTGGTCAGGCTGGTCACGTCGGCAAAGGTGATTGTTGTCCGATCCGAGAGGGTGATCGTGACTCCGCCAGAGGTGGCGGTCAGGGTGTCCTGGCCGCTGCCGGCAATAAGCTGATCCTGGCCGAGGCCGCCTTGGAGCGAAACATGGCCAAAACTGAGTGCCGCGGACAGCGTCTCGTTACCCGCACCGGCGATAAGGGTCTGTGCGCGGCTGCCTTCGGCATACAGTTGATCGCCGTTGCCGCCGCCAAACAGAGTTGCCGCGCCGGCGCCGGCTAACAGCAGGTTGTTGCCGGCTGTCCCGCCATGCACGACCAGTTGGCCGCTGCCGCCGAAAACCGTGTCACTGCCGGTTCCGCCCGGGATGGTGGCGGTGCCCGCGCCGCCGACGAAGGTCAAATTGGCCGATTCCGCGTTGATGAGCGTGGATTTGGCCGCGGTGGCATCGACGGTGTCGTGGCCGGCGGCCGCGACGATCGTATCCTCGCCGGACAGTGTCAGCATGTCGTTGCCGCTGCCCAGCAGGACGGTGTTATGGCCGGCCCCGGCCGAATTGAGTCGTTGCCATAGCCGAGAGCCAGGATGGAGTCGTCCTGCCCGCCGGTGCCGATCAGCCATGACCCCTTATCGTTGGGCACGATGATGATTTCGTTTTTTCCGCCACCCGTTACCACCGTGCCCGATCCGCCCGTCGCGACAAATGTCAGTCCTCCGTTGCCGGACAGGACAGACTCCCGGTTGCCTCCGGAACTAAAAATCGATGCGCCGGCGGCGGTGTTCACGACAGCACCGTACCCGGCTGGAAGAAATGTGAGGCCTTTTGTTTCCTGGAAGAACACACCAGTCCCGCCGGCCGGCAAGGTTGGGGGTGTCCCGTTACTGCTTGTTGCGGGTTCGAGAGTTCCCGTGGCTACACCTTGACTGATCGTAAATGCAATCTGCCGGGCGAGATGAAGTTGCTAGTCCGAATTGAAATTCACGTTCACGGTTTGACCAAATATGGAGCTCTGCATAGTGAGGGTGCTCATTGTCGTTCCTTGTAAATTCTAAGGTCGATCGAAGGTAATGCTGAAAATTGCATCCTGTTCATGTACGCAGCCAAGCAAAACGATCAGCCATGCGTCCGGTTGCACAAACAGTTGTAGACATCGTTCATGAAATTTCCATTGATAAGCTAATCGTAACGGAACCCGTTTTTTAACCGGCATATAAATCGGCTGTTAACGTCTGCACTCGTGGAATATCCGACATTCTATTTGGAATTGTGTAACAAATAATGATATTACACTTGAAATATTCGACTCGAAATGAATCCGGCGGCTTGGCCGGATGCGGTGCTGCCGTGGACGGCAGCAGGCTTCCTGCCTAAAATCTTCGTAACAGGGGGAAACATGGCAGGGGACAAAAATCAGGTCGGCCGCCGCCGATGACACCCCCGCCGATGCTGGGGAGCATACCGCGGCGGTTCCGGGCGAATGCCTGGGGTTGAATATGCTGGCGGTTGAGACCCTGCCGACGGAGGGGTGGTCTGAGTAAGACAGGGCTGGCGATGGCACCGCCGGTCACTCTCTCAGTCGGGGGCGGGGTGATGAGTCTGTCGGTTCATGCGTTCACCCGCGGTTACCTGGAAGGCGGGTTTGACCGCGTCATGGAGGGCGGAACAGGGCAGATCGCCATGCCGGTTCCCGCGATCCTGCCGGCAGGGCCGGTAAAAAATGACCGAGCTTTACACCGTCAGATTGGGCCCGGGAGAGGAGATCAATGCTCGGCTGGAAGCAATCGGCCGTGACCCGACACGCATCGATTTCATCATCAACTCGCATTCCCATTTCGACCATGCCGGCGGCAACGCCGCTATTCCGAATGCGACGATGACCGTGCAGCGCCGCGAGTGGGAAGCCCGCCTGAACGCCGAATTTGCCACGGCGCGCGACGTGGCTTTTGTGGCGTACACGGCATTAAGCGGTTGCAAATCAACGCAGGATTGAAAGGCAAAGCAATCGGCGCCGGCTTGCTCTTTCTCAAACACTCCCGAACCCCATAAGCTGACACCAGGCCCCAAAGATCGCCCGCATCGCAGGAAACCCCAACAAACCGTCCAAGGAAATCCACCCATGCCCCCCACCAAATCAGCCCTGATCACCGGTTCGCTCGGTGGAATCGGGTTCGCCACAGCCAAGTCGCTGGCGGCACTCGGCTGCGACATTACCCTGAACGGCTTCGCCCCGCGGGAGGTGATCGAATCCCGCCTGACCGAATTGCGCGACATGGGTGTGCGTGCCCGCTATCATGCCGCCGACCTTCGCGAACCCGACCAGATCGCCGATATGGTCGCGTCCACGCAGCAGGAACATGGCGGCCTGGACATTCTGGTGAACAACGCGGTGGTCCGGTATTTCGGCGCCATCGAGGCTTTCGCGCCTGAACATTGGAATGAGGCTCTGGCCGTCAATCTGACCGCGCCGTTCCATACCATCCGCCTGGCTTTGCCGGGGATGAAGGCGAAGAACTGGGGCCGCATCGTCAACATGGCCTCGATCTACGGGCGGTTCGCGACCGTCAACCGGATCGACTACATCACCACCAAAACCGCGCTGATCGGGCTGACCCGCGGCGTGGCGCTGGAGGTCGCCCGCACCGGCATCACCTGTAACGCCATTTGTCCCGGCACCGTGCTGACCCCGGCGATCGACTGGCGGCTGCGGCAGGAGATGCAGCGCGACGGCACCAGCTTCGCCGAAGCCGAGGAGAGCTTCCTCGCTGTCCGCCAACCATCCCGCAAATTCGTGAAGGATGAGAATGTGGCTGGCCTGATCGCGTTTCTATGCGGCCCGCACGGCGAGGACATCAATGGCACCGACCTGCCGATCGACGGGGCGTGGACGGCGGGCCGTTAGGCGGCATGGCGAAATCACTGTTGCTATTGACGTATGACCGGCAAAGACCGCCATTGCGGGCGCCGGCCCGCTATCGACGCGTTTCCCGAAACCACCACTGCAAGGCATGTATCTCGCCGCGACTCCGGAGCCGCCCGTCCAAACCCGCGCGACCGGGTTGGCGCCCCGGGCTTGATGCCGGCCGGTGGCCGTTGGGCCTGTCGTCAGGCATCGCGGCCTTCCGCCACGGCATGGCAGGCGATCTGAACGTCCCCAACCGCGATGTGGGCGGGCTTTTCGGTTCGGCAACGATCGTTGGCCAGCCTGCAGCGCGGATGGAAGGCACATCCCGGCGGCGGCGCGATCGGGCTGGGGATTTCGCCGCCAACGGGGGTGCGCGACCGGCCGATCTGTTCCAGGTCCGGGATCGCGTCCAGCAGCAGGCGCGTATAGGGATGCCGGGGCGTGCGGAAGATCGTCTCAGCCGAGCCTTGTTCGACGATCCGGCCCAGATACATCACCCCCAGCCGGTCGGCCATGTGCCGCACCACCGCCAGATTGTGGCTGATGAACAGATAGGTCAGGCCCAGGCGCTGCTGCAGATCGCGCATCAGGTTCAGGATTTGCGCCTGAACCGACACGTCCAGTGCGCTGGTCGGTTCGTCGCAGACCAGGAAGTCCGGCTCGCTGGCCAAGGCGCGCGCGATGGAAATCCTCTGGCGCTGGCCACCGGAAAATTCGTGCGGGTATTTCTCGCCGTCGCTCAGCGTCAGCCCAACCTGCGCCAGCAGCGACCCAACCCTGGCCTGAACCTCGTTGGGACGGGTTGCCAGCCGGAAGGCACGGATGGGTTCGGCAACGATATCCGACACGCGCCAACGGGGGTTCAACGATGCATACGGATCCTGAAAGATCATGTTCATCCGCCGCCGCAGCGCTGGTTGCGCGCGGGCCGACGATAATGGCTGATCCTCGAACAGAATGTCGCCGTCACCGGGTTCGTACAGGCCCACGGCCAGGCGGGCGATGGTGGATTTGCCGCAACCCGACTCGCCGACGAGCGCGAAGGTGGTCCCGGTCGGGATAGCGAACGACACATCGTCCACCGCACGCAGGAAACGCTTCGGCTCGCCGTTGAACAGCCGTTGCAGCCACGGGCGGGAGACGTCGAAGCGGTGGGACACCGCGACCGCCTCCATTATGTGCCGGTGGGGCTGGCTCATGCGTGCAACCAGCAGGCGGCCCGCGTGGCGCCCGCTGCCATCAGTTCCGGTTGCTGTGCGGTGCATCGGGCGAAGGCGCGCTGGCAGCGCGGGTGAAACCGGCAGCCGTCCGGCATCGCGTCCAGGCGCGGCATGGCGCCGTCGATCTGCCGCAGGCGGTCCACGCGATGCTCCAGCGACGGGATGCTGGCCATCAGCCCGTCTGTATAGGGATGGGCCGGGTTGCGGATGATTTCGGCGACCGGTCCGATTTCGGCGATGCGGCCGGCATACATCACCGCCACGCGGTCGGCGGTTTCGGCGATCACGCCCATATCGTGGGTGACGAGCATCACCGAGGTGCCGCGATCGCGTGTCAGGTCTTTCAGCAGGGCGACGATCTGGGCCTGCACCGATACGTCCAGCGCGGTTGTAGGCTCATCGGCGATCACCAGGTCCGGTTCGGCACACAGCGCCAGGGCGATCACCACCCGCTGGCGCTGACCGCCGGAAAATTCGTGCGGGTAGGCACCGAAGCGCTGCCCGGCCGCGGGGATTCCCACGCGTTCCAGCCATCCCACGGCCTTCCGCCTCGCCTCCGAGTCAGATATTCGGGCATGGGTCTGCATGGTTTCGACAAGCTGCCGGCCGATCGTATAGAGCGGGTTCAGCGTCGTCAGCGGGTCCTGGAAGATGGTGCCGATGCGCCGGCCACGGATACGGCGCATCGGTTCGGGGGCCAGGTTGTCGATACGGCCGCCATCGAACCGAATTTCGCCGGACGCGATGCGCCCCGGGCTCTCCAGCAGTCCGACAATGGCCGCCCCGGTCAGCGATTTCCCCGCGCCTGACTCGCCGACCACGCCCAGGATTTCGCCTCTTTCGATACTGAACGACACGCGGTCCAGCGCCCTTAAAATTCCCCGGCGCCCGGGGAATTCGACGGTCAGGTTACTGACTTCCAGCAACGGCATCAGCGCAGCCGCGGGTTCAGCGCGTCGCGCAGCCAGTCGCCCAGCAGATTGATCGCCAGCACCATCAGGATCAGCGCCAGACCCGGAAACACCGTCACCCACCACTGGCCGGAGAACAGGAAATCGTCGCCGAAGCGGATCAACGTGCCCAACGAGGGTTGGGTCGGCGGCAGTCCGACGCCCAGGAACGACAGGGTTGCCTCTGCGACGATCGCCAGACCCAGGCCAAGAGTGCCGATGACCATGACGGGGCCGATGACGTTCGGCAGCACATGGCCGGTCATGATGCGCCACGATGGCACGCCGATCACCCGGGCGGCCATGACATAGTCCTTGTTGCGCTCCACCAGGGTGGACCCGCGCACGGTGCGGGCAAAATTGGGCCACAGGCTGATGCCGATGGCGAACACGATGACGTAGATCTGCAAGGCGTCGCGCATGGTGCGGGGCAGGGCGGCGGTGATGACGCCATCCACCAGAAGGGCGGTCAGAATCGACGGAAACGTCAGTTGCACGTCGGCCACCCGCATCAGCACGGTATCGGTGAGTCCGCCCGCGTAGCCGGCCAGCAGCCCGACGGTGATGCCCACCACGATGGCGAACAGAACGGACAGAAAGCCGACAAGCAGGCTGATGCGCATGCCGTACATGATCGCCGACAGCACGTCGCGGCCCTGATTGTCGGTGCCCAGCAGATTCGACCAGTCGGCGTCCGCTATCCCGACCGGCGGTTTGAAACTGTCCAGCAGCGATAACGATGCCACATCCATCGGATCGTGCGGCGCCAGCCACGGCGCGAACACCGCCGCCACCACCAGGATCAGTGCGACGATCGCCGACACCACCGCCACCGGCGACTTGCGGAAGCTGTAGGCGAAATCGCTGTCGAACATCAGCGCCGTATCCTCAGCCGGGGATCGACGGCATAGTACAGCAGATCGACGATCAGGTTGATCAGCAGAAATACCAGGGCGACCAGCAGCAAATATGCCGACATCACCGGGATATCCGCCACCGCCACCGACTGCACCAGCAACAATCCCATGCCCGGCCACTGGAACACGGTTTCCGTCACCAGCGAAAAACCCACGATACCGCCGAACTGCAAGCCAACGATCGTAATGACCGGCACAAGCGTGTTCTTCAGCGCATGTCCGAAGTTGATGCTCCTCTCGGTTAATCCCCGGGCCCTGGCGAATTTGATGTAGTCGGTACGAAGCACTTCCAGCATCTCCGCCCGCACCAGCCGCATGATCAGGGTCATTTGGAACAGGCCCAGCGTGATCCCCGGCAGGATCAGTGCGCGGAGCCCCGCCCATGAGGTAAGCCCGGTGGTCCACCACGACCCGATATGCACGACCGGGCCGCGCCCGAAACTGGGCAGCCAGCCAAGGCCGACGGAAAAACACAGGATCAGCAGAATCCCCAGCAGGAAGGTCGGCAGCGATACGCCCACCAAGCTTCCGGTCATGAATACCCGTGACAGCAGGCGGTCGCGGTGGATGCCGGTATAAACGCCCATCGGAACCCCGATCGCGAACGCCAGTACCGACGCGGTGACCGCCAGTTCCAGGGTCGCCGGCAAACGCTCCGCCAGCAGGCTGCCGACCGGTTGCGCCAGCCGGTAGCTGATACCAAAATCGCCGTGCAGAGCCGCCCACATAAACCTGACGTATTGTACGTAAAACGGCTGGTCCAGGCCAAGCTGATGCACAAGGGCGATGCGCTGCGCCTCGGTATGGTCTTGCCCCAGCAGGATGGCAACCGGGTCGCCGACGAAGGCGAACAGAGCGAAGGCGATGAAGCCGACGACCATCAGGACGGGTATGGCCTGCAACAGGCGGGAGCCGATGAATCCGAACATGGGTTCATCAACTAAGGCGGATCGGCGCGCTGTTGCCAAGGGGCAATATGCGTGACTGATACGTCAAGCCTACGGCAACGTGAATAGACAGCGCGGGCAGGCCAGGGCCTCGTCATCAGACCACCCATTGCGGCAACGGATGGGGAAGGGCGAGCCGACTAGGGCAAGGGAAGTCGAATGGCGGGCTATTCCTGGACGACGGGCGTGTCAGGGGACTGGAACATGGCGGCGAACGAGGTTCAGACGGTCAACGCGCTGGCCATGAATGCAGCCAACAATTTATCGGGGTCGAAAACGACGCCTTGTAACGCTGCCGAACTGGCCATCGACGGCACGCTGAATTTTGCCCCGGGATCAACCGGGCTGCTGAGCGGTTCGTTACGGACTTATATCGTCATGAATGGCGGCACCATCGATAACCCGGGGACACTCGACGGCTGGTGGGACTTTTCGGAACCGCGACCGCTGGACCGGGCGCGCCGGCGGCGAAGTATGTCACCGTGCATGGCAACTGATCCCCGGGCCGGAAGCATCGACAACGCTGCCGATCCGCGCGAGTATTCCGTATCGAACGAAGGGAAACGCAGATGCAAGACCTCTTGCCGCTGGCCGAAAAAATCGGCGCACGCTTGAAACAACGCGGTGAGACGATCGGCATCGCCGAATCCTCGACCGGCGGGCTGCTGTCCGCGGCCCTTCTGTCGATCGGCGGAGCATCGGCTTATTACCTTGGCGGTGGCGTCATCTACACCGCTTATGCCCGCAAGGCGTTCCTGGAAATTCCCAACCCGCTGCCGTCCCCGATCGAGCGGGCATCCACCGAACCCTACGCCCTGCTGCTCGCCGATACCGTGCGCGCTCGGTTGGGCGCCAGTTGGGGGCTGGGTGAAACGGGCGCTACGGGGCCGACCGGAAACCGCTATGGCGACGCGGCGGGCCACACCTGCATCGCCGTGACCGGGCCGGATTTTTCGAAGGCCGTTACGCTGGAAACTGGCAGTGCCGACCGCGTCGCCAACATGCGTGCCTTCGGACTTCGCGCTCTGGAATTGTTGGCCGAGGCGTTGGGATAGAAGCTACGGCGTGCCGCCGAGCAGTTCCCGTTTCAACTGGGGGGTGGGCGGTTCGGCGCCGATGAAGGTTGCCAGCATCACCCGGGCGAATTGCGGATCGGCGATGTTGCCGATCAGGTGTCCGTTCAGCGTCACTCTGACGCCCTTCGCGGTGAAAACCAGTGTGCTCTCGTCGCCTTCACGCACGGACGGGACCGCGGCGAGAAATCTCTCAACGCCCGCCGGATCGAGCGAACAGGGGGATTTGCAATTCTGTTCCAACCCGTCGCGCCATGCCTCGCGCGCGTCCGCTGCGTCCACGTCGCGCAGAAACCGAACCTGGAGCAATTTTGTCTCAGGCGAATGCAGGATCGCGTTCGGGTCGTCATTGCGCCGTTCGAGGTATAAGCCCGCGACATAGACCGGAATGCCCAACAGCGAGTATGTCCGCAGGCCAATTCCGTTGAGTTGCATCGTATGCCCGTCCGCAACCCGAACATCAGGCATGATAACGCCATCGAATTCGGCGGCTTGTGCGGCCGAAAGCGACGTTAAAGCCGCGGCGGCAAGTATCCACTTCCGAACCATGCGATCGTCCCACGTTGGTGAAAACAGAGGGGCAAGCTAGCGACTATGCACCATCGGTCACGAATAGCCAATCAACAAGTTGAAATTTTCTGTTCGGTTCGGCGCCGTTCATGGTCGTGACGCTTCGGTCAGCCAGTCGCGGCGCCAGCCACAGCGTCAGATAGCTGGACAACGCCGAGATGCGGATGTCGCCGTCCTGATGCCGAGCGTCGGCGATTGCGCCGCCGATGGCATCGAACGCAGCGATCAGCCGTCGCCCCGGGCGTTCCCCGGTTTCGGTCGGACGCGCGTTCGCGGTCAGCAACGGCAGGTTCAGTGTTCGCTCCAGAGTCCGCAGCCGGGGCCAGGATAGGCCGACAGGAGGACAGCCATGGTGTTGAAGGATCAATTTCGATCAGTTGGCGGCCTATAATCGTTGGGCCAACCGGCGCGCCTATACCGACGCCGCCACCCTGACCGACGAGACCCGCAAGCGTCCCGAGGGTTTGCTCTTCGACAGTCTGCACGGCACGCTGAATCACATGCCGGTCGCTGACTATATCTGGATGCGGCGCTTCACCGGCGACGGCCCGTTGTCGGAACGGTTAAACCAAATCCTGTATGAGGATGTCTCCGAACTCCGATGAGCGCATCGTCCAGTTTGTGACCGGAACCGATGACTATGGGCGCATGATCGAATACCGAATTCCAGCGGCAAGACGTTCCAGCAACAGGTGGGGCCTGCATTGACTCATTTCTTCAACCATCATGCCCACCACCATGGCAAAAACCACCCCGCTTATGCGATCTGGATATGCCTCCGTCCCGGCGGATGGTGCGGGCCTGTTTCGGGTCACCGGTGCCGATGGTGTTGGTCAGAGGTCATCAGCGCCGGCTTCCGGGCGGGTTTGCCTACGCCGCTTTGTGGCGTTCGCGCAGGAACTGGAAAAACTCCACGCCCTCTCGCAGGCGGCGCTTCATCATTTGCGGGCTGCGCACCATTTCGTTGACGATGGCGGCGATCTTGGGGGCGCGGAAGTAGAAGCGTTTGTAGAAAACCTCGACGTTGTCGAAAATCTCGGTGTGCGACAGATGCGGGTAGTGCAGCGGGGCGATCTGGACGCCGCTGTCATCGACCAGTTCGGCGTGTTCCGCATCCAACCAGCCGTTTTCCACCGCCTGCTTGTACAGGAAAGTGCCGGGGTAGGGGGCGGCGAGGGACACCTGGATGGTGTGCGGGTTGATGTCAGTGGCGAACTTGATGGTCTCCTGGATCGTCTCGCGGGTTTCGCCCGGAAGGCCCAGGATGAAGGTGCCGTGTATTTTGATGCCCAGGTCGTGGCAATCCTGCGTGAACTTTCGCGCGACCTCGATCCGCATGCCCTTCTTGATGTTGTGCAGGATCTGCTGGTTGCCGCTTTCGTAGCCCACCAACAGCAGGCGCAGGCCGTTGGCCTTCAGCACTTCCAAGGTCTTACGCGGCACGTTCGCCTTGGCGTTGCACGACCAGGTGACGCCCATTTTGCCGAGTTCCTTGGCGATCGCCTCGGCGCGCGGCAAGTTGTCGGTGAAGGTGTCGTCGTCGAAAAAGAACTCCTTCACGTTCGGCCACATTGCCTTGGCGCGGCGGATTTCCTCGGCGACGTGTTCGGGGGAGCGGACGCGGTAACGATGGCCGCCGACGGTCT
>JAKBCJ010000064.1 GCA_021807975.1 Pseudomonadota bacterium
TTCCACGGCGCTGGGTCGTCGAACGTTCGTTCGGATGGGCAACGAGGTTCCGCCGCTTGGTCAAGGATTACGAAGTCTATGCGGCCACGCTTGCCGGATTGCACATCGTAGCATTTGTGTGCCTCATACTGGCCCGCGCCGCAGACTTCATGCAAAGTGCATAACACCCTCTAAATGGGTCAACTCCCTTTTCAACTCCGTGCCCGCAGGCTCGTGGGCTTCGCCATCAGAGACCGCACACGGCGTCCGGTAGCCCAGCGCCTAGTGCAGCCGCTCGATGAAGATGGTGTCCAGGAACCGGCCCTTGCCGTCCATGCTGACCCGGATGCCGCAGCTGTCCAGCTCGTTGAGAAGCCCGGCGCTGGTGAACTGGACGCCTTGATCGGTATCGAAAATCTCGGGCTGACCATGCCGAACGATCGCCTCTTGTAGCGCCTCGACACAGAAATCCGCCTCCATGGTGATCGACATCCGCCATGCCAGCACCCGCCGGCTGACCCAGTCCATGAATGCGGCCAGATACACAAAGCCCTTTGCCATCGGAATGTACGTGATATCGGCGCACCAGACCTGGATCTGGCCGGTCGATCGCCAACCCGCGCAAGAGATATGGGTAAACCTTGTGATCCGGATGACCCTTGCTGGTGTTGGGCTTCTGATAGATGGCTTCAAGCGGCATCACCGGCATCAGCCGACGTACGCGCTTGCGGTTGACGTTCAGGCCGTCCTGAAGCAGCGCCACGACTCATAGAACCGCCACTTCGTGTAAAATGCGTCCATTCGCCGCATCAGCGCCAGGTCATCCGGCCCACCGGCGTTGGTTGGTCATACAGCGTCGAGCGCGCGACTTTCAGCACTCGGCATTGCGCCACGATCGGCAGTTCGGGGTCGTCTCGGTCGACCAGCGCTCGACCTTCGCCGGGGCTTATGGTCCGGACCTTTCCCGCAAAAAATCCCACTCTACCGTCAGCTGGCCGATCTTCTGATATAAAGCTGCCAGTTGAGCCTTCGCCGCATCGCCGTTGCTCGCCGATGGCTTGTCCCGCCGAAACAACGTCGCGGTGCCGTCCAGCAGCGTCCTCTTCCACGCATGGATCTGGCTGGCATAGGACCCCAAACCTAATCGACACCTGGGCTACCGTGCCTTCCTCGCGGATCGCCGCAAGCGCAACCTTCGCCTTGAACTCAGAACTGTGCTTCTTCCGTGTATTCGACAAGTCTCACCTCCGGCCAAACGACCGTTCCAAGGCTGGACTCTCTCAGGTGCCTGTCCAGTTTTCGGGGACCACCTCAGTCTGGCCCATCAGGGGGCTCCAAACAGCTCAGTATCACCGAACAGATCGTGCGCCACCGGCGCGGCCGGAACCTTCGATTGACGCCACGCAAATCGCCACCCTATCCTGCTGGTTAACGAGAAGGGCCGACCGGCCCACAGGCAGGGAGGCCTATGGCGGTGGAAGATGCTGCGCGCATTTTGCAGCTTGTCGTCAACGGTGCGGCGTCGGGTTGTATTTACGGCCTAATCGCGCTTGGCTTCGTGCTGATTTACAAAGCCACCGAGATGGTGAACTTCGCCCAGGGCGACATCATGATGCTGGGTGGCTTCGTTGCGTTCAGCCTGATCGCCCATTTCCATCTGCCTTACTGGGTCGGCGGTTTGCTGGCGATGCTGATCACCGCCGCGTTCGGATACGTGCTAGATGCCGTGGTCATCCGACGCGTTATCGGCCAACCGCAATTCGCCGTCGTAATGCTGACGCTGGGGCTCGGTTTTATCTTCCGCGCGGTGGCGGGCATTACATGGGGCTATGATTCGGTCGGGTTTGAGACGCCATTCACCAACAAGACCGTCAATGTGGGCGGCATGATTCTTGGCGAGGACAACCTGTCGATCATAGTCGGCACGGTGCTGCTGTGTGGCGTTCTGTATGTCTTCTTCAGCAAGACGCGCATCGGTGTGGCGATGCAGGCGGCGTCCCAGAACCAGCTTGCCGCCTATTACATGGGGATTCCGGTTCGCACCATTTTCTCGCTGATCTGGGCGATCAGCGCGGGGGTAGCGTGCCTGGCCGGCATCCTGTTGTCGCCGGTGTCGATGATCGACGTGAATATGGGAGGCTTGGCGATCAAGGCTTTCGCCGCGGCGGTGATCGGCGGGTTTGGCAGCATTCCCGGCAGTCTGGTCGGTGGCGTGATCGTGGGCATCGTGGAGCAGTTTGCGGGCTACAAGCTGCCGGCGGGGTTTCAGGAGGTTACCTCCAACGTCGTGCTGCTGCTGATGCTGTTCATTCGGCCGCAGGGCCTTTTCGCGGAACGCATGGGAAAGCGAGTCTAACTGATGCGCACCCTATTCAGAACTCAATACCAGCAAGACATCGCGCTGTGGAAACACAACGGCGACCGGTTCTGGTACGGCCTGCTGACTGTGCTGGTGTTCGTCGCGCCGATGGTACTGGGGGAATTCTACATCGGCGAGATGGGGGCAGTTTACATCTTCGCCATCGCCGGCGTCGGGCTGATGCTGCTGGTGGGCTACACAGGCCTTATCAGCCTCGGGCACGCGGCGTTCCTGGGAATCGGTGCCTATGTCAACGCGGTGCTGCTGAAGATGGGCGTGCCGTTCCTGATCACGCTACCGGTGGCTGGTCTGTTCACCGCGCTATGTGGTGCGGCGATCGGCCGGCCGACCTTGCGCATGAGCGGGCTGTATCTCGCCATCGCGACGTTGGCGTTCGGTAGTATCGTGGGCACGGTGTTCCAGAAATGGGAGTCTGTCACGGGCGGCTTCGACGGGTTCGCGGTGCCAACGCCAGAGGTGTTCGGGTTCCCAATCGAAGGCGCTACGGGTACCTATTACGTCTCGCTGCTGGTGCTGATTTTCGTGCTATGGGTTTCGGTAAATCTGCTGCGGTCGCCTGCGGGGCGGGCGATGGTCGCGATCCGCGACAGCGAGGTGTCCGCGCAGAGCATGGGCATCCACCTCGCGCGGTACAAAACCATGGCCTTCGCGATCAGCGCGGGGATGACCGGTTTGGCGGGCGCGTTGTTCGCGCATTACGTTCGTTATTTGGCGCCGGATGCGTTCGATGTCCTGTTGTCGGTGCAGTTCGTAACGATTGTTTTCGTCGGCGGCCTGGGTTCGTTGCGTGGGGCAATCCTGGGAGCGATGTTCGTTCGGCTGCTGCCGCAGGTCATCGCCATCGTGCGGGACGATCTGCCGTTCGGCATCGGGCGGCTCCCCGGGCTGGAACCGTCGTTGTTTGGGCTGTCGCTGGTGTTGGTGATCCTGTTCCAGCCCGCCGGCCTGAACGGCATGTGGTTGAAGGCGAAGGTTTGGTTTCAGGCGTTCCCATTCAAACGCCAAACGAGTTTCCGCCGGCAAAAATCCTATGCGAAGTCGGAGCGTCTGAGATGATCCTGTTCCAGGCGGAGGATATTTCGGTTCGTTTTGGCGGAATCCGAGCGGTGGATTCGGTCAGTTTCAATGTGAACCAGGGAGAGGTCTTTTCTATCATAGGTCCGAACGGGGCAGGAAAGACGACGATCTTCAACCTGATCAGTCGTATCTACAGCTCGACATCCGGCAAGCTGACGATTGACGGCACGGATTTCACCCGGACTCCGGCGTATCAGATCGCTAGTCTGGGGATTGCCAGGACGTTCCAGAACATCGAGCTGTTTCCGAACGCCACGCTGCTGCAGAATTTGCTGATTGGGCGCCACTGCCATTCGCGCGTTGGATTTTTGGCGGAGCTGGGGTTCCTGCCGTCGGTTCGGAAGGCGGAGTTGCACCACCGGGAGAAGGTGGAGGATGTGATCGCGTTTCTGGGCCTGCAACGATATCGCGACGCGTTGATCGCCAACCTGCCCTATGGGGTTCGTAAAGTAGTCGAACTTGGGAGGGCGTTGTGCATCGAACCCAAGCTGCTTTTGTTGGATGAACCGTCCTCTGGCCTGAACGTCGAGGAAACCGAGGGCATGGGGTTCTGGATCGAGGATATCAAGAAAGATCTGGGGATCACCGTCATCATGGTGGAACACGATATGGCGTTGGTGAATCAGGTTTCGGACCGGGTCATGGCGCTGAACTACGGCAAGGTCCTGGCGATGGGCTCCCCCAGAGAAGTCCAGTCGCATCCCGAAGTGGTCAAGGCCTATCTGGGTGGGGAGGTTGCGGTATGAGTGAGCCGCTGCTTCGAGTTAATTCGATCGAGACATTCTATGGTCCAATCCAGGCCATTCGCGGCGTGTCGCTAGATGTGGACGAGGGCCAGATCGTTACGGTTCTGGGCGCGAACGGTGCTGGGAAAACCAGTGTGCTGCGGACGATTTCGGGGGTTTTGGATCCCGAGCGGGGACAAGTGATGTTCGAGGGGCGCGACATCGCTCGGATGCCGCCGGATCAGGTGATGCGCCAGGGCATTTGTCACGTCCCGGAGGGCCGGGAGATTTTCCCCTTCCTGACGGTGCGCGAGAATCTGAACATGGGCGCGTATACCCGACGTGATGCAGCGGGCGTGGCCAGCGATATCGAGCGGTGCTTCGACTATTTCCCTCGGCTGAGGGAACGGGAGGCGCAACGCGCCGGGCTGTTGTCGGGCGGTGAGCAGCAGATGCTGGCGATCAGCCGAGCGCTGATGGGGCGGCCGAAACTGCTGTTGCTGGATGAGCCTTCGTTGGGGTTGTCGCCGCTGTTGGTGCAGCAGATTTTCGGCATTATCCGCCGTATCAACCGCGAACAGAATGTGGCGATCCTGCTGGTGGAACAGAACGCGCATATTGCGTTGCAGACGGCGGCGTTCGGCTATGTCCTGGAGGTCGGACGCATCGTGGCCGCGGACGCATGCAATACGCTGATGGAGCGTGCCGACATCAAGGAATTCTATCTGGGTCAAAAGGAGGCCGGCGCCCGAGGCACGCGGCGTTGGAAGAAGAAGCGGTTATGGAACTGAAAATGAACCAGTCTATTCCCGCCATTATCGGCCAGCGCGCGGCAGCGAACAGCAGCGCAACCATCATGCGCACCAAGGACCGAGGGATCTGGAAGGCTGTTAGTTGGTCGGACTTGAATGCCAAGGTCAGCGAGATTGGCTGTGCCTTGCTGTCGGCCGACGTTGGGCGTGGCGATGTCATTGCGATTCTGTCGGAGACCCGTCCAGAGGCGGTTTACGCCGACTTGGCCGTCCTGGGGTGTGGCGCGGCGAGTGTGGCGATCGACCCTGATGAGGACCAGGATCGGGTTTGCCATCTGCTGTCGTCCAGCGGGGCGCGTTTGGCGTTCGTGGAAAACGAAGAGCAGCTCGACAAGGTGTTGAATGTTCGTGACCGATGCCCTGGGTTGTCGCGGGTCATCGTGTTCGACATGAAGGGGCTGCGCGATTTCGCTGATGCGGGCTGCATCAGCCTGGAGGACTTTGTAAAGACGGGCCATTCGGGCGGTTGGACGGACGCGATCCGTTCGTTGGAGGCCGACCAGCCCGCGGTGATTCAGTTCCCGCGGAGCGAGGGCTTTGGTCTGGGGCGAACCCTGACTCACAGCGACCTGATGCATATGGTCGTGTCCGCGCGAATACGGTTGCCTATACAGCCGCATGACGAACGCCTGGCGGTTTTGCGTCTGTCGGATATCACCGAACGGGTTTGGGGGCTGTACCTAGGCCTGGAGACGGGGTGCATCAGCAACTATCCCGAGGGTCCAGATACCGTTATTGAGAATTTGCAGGAGTTGCAGCCCACGGTTTTGGGCGCCGATGCTGCGGTGTGGGCACATTTGCATGGGCTTGCCACGGCGAAAGCAAAGGCGGCAACGGCCACGCAGCGCTGGGCTTACCGCTGGGCGCTGGATGGCGGCCGTCTGGGCGGGGCCAAGGGACAGTTAGCCAATCTGTTGGTGCTAGGCGCGGTGCGGCGTGAATTTGGGCTGCGGCGGTTGCGCTTAGCCTATGTTGGCGGTGCGCCAATCGGGGCGCCCGCGATGGATTGGGCGCGTTGCCTGGGTATCCGAATTCAACGGGTGGATGAGGTATCCGCCAACGCCGGGCAGGTGGATGAACGCTACCGCGCGTTGCTGGAAAATGCCTATGCATAACGTTGCGCATGAAACAAAATAAAGGGAAACGTCATGATGAAGTCCATGCTTGCCGCCGCCGCGCTTATCCTGGCGGTTCCGGCGGTGGCCGCGGAACGCGGTGTCACCGACACGGAAATCGTGATCGGGACGTACACCGATCTGTCGGGCGTGACGGCGATGTGGGGGGTAAACAACGCAAACGCGTGGCGTATGGTGTTCGACGATGTCAACGCTGAGGGCGGCATCAACGGCCGAAAGATCAAGTACATCGTCGAGGACAATCAATATCAAATTCCTAGGTCGGTTCAGGCCGCGAACAAACTGATCAACCGCGACGGTGCCTTTATTCTGGTGGCCAATGGCGGCACCCCGATGAACAACGCTGTGATGCCGGATCAGCTGGCCAAGGGCGTGGCCAACGTGTTTCCGCTGACCTCCGCGCGGTCGATGTATGAGCCTTTGAATCACCTGAAGTTCGGGCTTGGATCCAGCTATTATGACCAGGTACGTGCCGGTTTGAAGTATTTTGTGGAGAAGCGCGGCAAGAAGAAGATCTGCACGATGGCGCAGGATACGGATTTCGGCCGCGACGTCACCGATGGGGTGAAAGACCAGCTAAAAGCAGAGAACATGACGGTAGCTGGCGCGACTTTGCACAAACCAACTGATACCGATTTCAGTGCGTCGGCGGCCCGGATGAAGGACGTGGACTGCGATCTGATCGTGGTCGGCGGGATCGTCCGGGATTCGGTGCAGATCATCTCCGCTATTCGCAAGATCGGCTGGAACGTCGATATCATGGGGCAGGCGGCGAGCTACGACGATGTGGTGGCGACCGTGCCGGGTGGGACGACCGAGGGATTCTACTCGATGACTCCGATGCTATTCGTTACAGAAACCAGCACGGACCCGAAGGTGAAGGCATTCGTGGCGGAGTATCGCAAGGACTTCGGCAAGGAGCCGAATTTCGCCGCGCAGATCGGTTACACCGGGGCGAATGTGACGGCGCTGGCGCTAAAGAACGCCGGGAAGGCGCTGACCCCGGACAGCTTTGTCGCTGGTATGGAGGCGATCAAGGATTACCATGACATTTTTGGCTCGCCGCCGATCTCGTTCAGCCCGACGAAGCACCAGGGGTCTAACGAGTCGTTTTTGTGTGTGGTCAAGGGCGGCAAGTGGGAGGTCGTGGAAAAGCAGCCTCTGGGATATTGAAGAAACCTCCCGGCTGATGCCATGACGCGCGGATGGCGCGGGCTAACGACCGTTGGCTTTTTCTTGTTCCAGCCATTCGGTTGCCGCGTGATCCGCGCCAGACGGCAAGGGTTGGGATGGGGCCCGTATCCAGGACAGGATGTCGCTGATTGGCGCCTCCCGATCTTTGTCGCGCAGCATCAGATGGTATCCGTTCGGGTAGAATGCGCGCTCTGACCCCGGGGGCAAAGCCTCCCAGGTCGCCGCTGTCGCTCGGGCGGGTACCAGTTCGTCGTGTCCGCCGTACAGAAACAGCGCGCGGGCATTGAAATGCGGGGCAGCGGCCAAGGCCTGATCCATCAGATCGACGAGACCCTTGATCGCATCGACCCGGGTGGCATGGATGGTCAGCGGATCTGTGGACAGGCGCTCCAGTGCCTCACGGTTATCGCTGGCGGTGACCTTCACCAGCCCGCCTCCGGTGAGCTTCATGGCGGGCACGGTATGGTCGGCGACCCACAGGCTGGCGCGCATAAAGGCATTCATCTTGTCCCGCCCCCAGACGGCCGGGGCGATCAGCACATACCCATCCACCGGCGGGGGATCGGGCTGGGTGGCCAGTACCATCAAGGCGGCGGCACCCATGCTCTCAGCCATCAGGATCAGCTTGGTATGCGGATAGCGCGCGCGTAGCAGCCGGACCATGGCGCGGGTGTCGGACGTGAACCCTTCGGTGCCTGGCCACAGGCCTCGGCTGGGCGTCGCGCCGAAGCCGCGCTGGTCGGGGGAGAACACGGCCATCCCGGCGGCGGCGAAATCGGGTGCCGGATACTCCCACGCGTCGCGGCTGTCGTTCATGCCGTGCAGCGCCAGCACGATCGCGGTCGGGGTGCCTTTGGGCAGCCAGACCCGATAGGGCAGCGCGGTTCCGTCGGACATGGTGAAGAATCCGGCGGTATCCGGCGGCTTGCCCCCAGCCACACCGGTCGGCATACCCGGCGCGACGCAACCGGCAAGCCACACCACAGCCAGCAAAACGGCGGTCAAACGGCGCATAACGGGAGCATGGTTGAAAGCATTTGCCGCATCGCTATCATCACCCCGTTTCCCAGACCAGTCAGAGGATCAAAATGCCGGACGGCGCCGCCCAGACGACACCTTCAACGGTGACACCGACCGAGATCATTCATGTGGACTCCCGCACTGTCGCCTGCGATGGCGGCGACGGTGCCCTGGGCCACCCGAGGGTCTTTTTACGCATTCCTGGCGAACAGGTGATGTGCCCGTATTGCTCACGTTTGTACGTCCTGAACCCGGGAGCTGACCACGCCAGCGGACATTGAAATCGGGACGGATGTCGCCCCGGAGGCTGAAGCGAAGAAACTGCACCTGATCCTGATCGACGGATCCGGGTTCATCTTTCGCGCGTTCCACGCCCTGCCCCCGATGACGCGGCCGGACGGGACGCCGGTTAACGCGGTGTTCGGCTTCACCAACATGCTGGCCAAGCTGCTGAAAGAGCATGTCGGTACCCATATCGCCGTGATCTTCGACGCCGGGCGGCTGACGTTCCGCAACCGCCTGTACGAAGCCTACAAGGCCCATCGTCCACCGGCGCCGGAAGAGCTGATTCCTCAGTTTGCCCTGGTGCGCGAGGCGACGGAGGCATTCGGCGTGCCGGGGATTGAATTACCGGACTGGGAGGCGGACGACCTGATCGCGGCCTATTGCCGGGCGACGACGCAGGCTGGCGGGCAAGTGACGATCGTGTCCTCGGACAAGGACCTGATGCAGTTGATCAGGCCCGGCGTGGATATGCTGGATCCGATCAAGCAGAAGCCGATTGGGCCGGTTGAGGTGATGGAGAAGTTCGGTGTCACCCCGGACAAGATGGTGGAGGTGCAGGCGCTGATCGGTGATTCGACCGACAATGTGCCGGGCGTTCCGGGAATTGGGCCGAAGGGCGCGGCCCAGCTGATCAACGAGTTCGGTGATGTGGAGGCTGTGCTGGCCGCCGCGCCCGGGATGAAGCCCTCCAAGCGGAGGGATATGCTTATTGAGCATGCCGACAAGGCCCGTATCTCCCGCCAATTGGTGTTGCTGCGCGAGGATACGCCGCTGCCGCAGCCGATCGAGGCGTTGGCGCAACGCGACGCCGACCGGCCGGCTTTGGTGGCGTGGCTGCTGAAGCAGGGATTCCGCAGTACCGTGGCACGTCTGGGCCTGGACGCACCGGCCGCCGCGCCGGTTGAGGCGAAACCGGCGGTGGAGCCCGGTCTGGGACTGACGCCACTGCCGATCAAGTCCGGCTTCGGTCCTTATGTCAGCGTCACCTCCGCTGAGGCGTTGCGGGCTTGGGTTGCGGAGGCCGCTGCGGCTGGACACGTCGGTATGGACACCGAAACCGATGCGCTCGACGCGATGCGCGCCCGACTGATCGGATTGTCGCTGGCCACGGCGGCGGGCCGCGCCTGCTATGTGCCGCTGGCGCACGAGGTTCTTGGCGAACAGATGAAGTTGGCGGAGGCTATCGAGATCCTGGCGCCGATGCTGACCGATCTGTCGGTGCTGAAGATTTTCCAGAATGCAAAGTTCGACATGATGGTGTTGTCGCGGGCCGGATTCCCGATGCCGACCCCGGTGGACGACACGATGCTGATCTCCTACGCGCAGGAGGCCGGGCTGCACGGGCATGGGTTGGATGAGCTGTCGCAGCTTCACCTCGGCCACACGCCGATCAGCTATGACGAGGTGACTGGCACTGGGCGCAACCGGGTCCCGTTCCAGCAAGTGCAGATCGACCGCGCCACCGCCTATGCCGCCGAGGACGCCGATGTGGCGCTGCGGCTGTGGGATGCGCTGAAGCCGCGTCTGCGAATCAATGGCGGGTTGGCGTTGTATGAGCAGGTGGAGCGCCGGTTGGTGCCGGTTCTGCTGGAGATGGAGCGGGCGGGCGTAAAGGTCGATGCCGACGACCTGAAGCGCATGTCGGTCGATTTCGGTGAGCGGATGGCGGTGATGGAGGTAGATTGCCACCGTCTGGCCGGGCATCCGTTCAACCTGGGCAGCCCGAAGCAATTGGGCGAGGTTCTGTTCGACGAACATAAGCTGCCGGGCGGCAAGCGGATGAAGACCGGGGCTTGGGGGACGGATTCCTCGGTGCTGCAGGGTCTTTCGGATCAGGGGCACGAATTGCCGGCGCGCATTCTGGAATGGCGGCAGTTGGCGAAACTGAAATCGACCTATGCGGACTCGTTGCTGACCGATATCAATCCGGATACCGGCCGCGTGCATACGTCGTTCGCGATGGCTATCGCCTCGACCGGGCGATTGTCTTCGACCGATCCGAATTTGCAGAATATCCCTGTTCGCACGGACGAAGGCAGCCGTATCCGCAAGGCATTCATCGCCGAACCGGGGCATGTTCTGGTTAGCGCGGATTACTCGCAGATCGAATTGCGGCTGTTGGCGCATGTCGCCGATCTGCCGGTGCTGCGTGAGAGTTTTGCCAACGGCGAAGATATTCACGCGCGCACTGCCAGCGAAGTGTTCGGCGTCCCGATGGAGGGGATGGACCCGATGACACGCCGCAGGGCAAAAGCGATCAACTTTGGCATTATCTATGGAATTTCCGGATTCGGCCTGGCCAGGCAGTTGGGAATCTCCCCGGGCGAGGCGAAGGGATACATTGATCGTTACTTTGAGCGTTATCCCGGAATCCGCACCTACATGGACCGAACAAAAGACGAGGCTCGGATCAAGGGATTCGTGGTGTCGCCGTTCGGACGGCGCTGCTGGGTGCCCGGCATTGCCGACAAGAACGGTGCCAGACGTTCATATGCCGAGCGGCAGGCGATCAATGCACCTTTGCAGGGTGGGGCCGCGGATATCATCAAACGCGCGATGGTCCGGTTGCCGGCGGTGCTGAAGGCTGAGGGGCTGAAATCCCGAATGCTGTTGCAGGTGCATGACGAATTGCTGTTCGAAGCGCCAGCCGAGGAGGCAGAGACGTTGGCTGGCGTGGTCAAGCAGGTGATGGAGAGCGCGGCGGTGCTGTCGGTGCCGCTGGTGGTGGAGACTGGGATCGGCAAGACCTGGGCGGAAGCGCATTAGTCCCTTATCGCCAGGGGAATTGAGTGAATTTTTATCCGTTGCCTTAGGGCCTGTTGCGATTCACCGAGAGTTAATCAGCGCGCCCCCCAGATAGATCATCGCCTCGAAACTGGTGTCTGTCTTGTCGCTTCGCGTGGCGATGCGCTTGAACTCCTTGAGCTTACAGAAGAAGTTCGCAATAATACCAGCCCGCACTGACGCCGGCTCTCGGCGGGGATTCCCAAAGTCATTGAATTTCGATTCGATGCTCGGATGCGACGATTCGCATGTGGGGACAAGCAATGGGTGCGATGGTACGGATCACCAGGACAGACTATACGAGTGCCGAGCTTCGGGCGCTGTCGGTCAAATGCACTGATGGCGCGCAGGTCCGCCGGCTGCTTGCCGTGGCGTTGGTTCTGGATGGCGGGAGCCGGAGCGTTAGCGTCCATGGATGTGGTGGAAATGGGATGGATGCTGGTGCCCGGGCTGGTCCGCAGGGTGGCGTAGCCGCCCGCAGGACGAGCCCAGGCACCAGCTGGCAGACTTGAGGCGGTCATCGGATCGGCGGGCTAAGGTGGAGTTGCGAGACTTCAACCTATCCCAAAAGGAAGACCCGATGACCGAACCCAGCCTACCCCTTGTCGAGCTGCTGGCGAAAGCCGGTGACCCGGATTTCCTGCGCAATGCCGCCGAAGCGGTCGTGCAGATACTGATGGAAGCTGACGTCGAGGGCCTGATCGGGGCCGCGCGCCATGAACGCACCAGCGGACCACCTATCGCAACGGCTTTCGCGACCGCAACCTCGATACCCGCCTCGGCACGCTGCAACTGCGGATACCGAAGCTGCGTCAGGGCAGTTACTTCCCGCCGTCCCTGGAACCGCGCAAAACCTCCGAGAAAGCCCTTGTCGCGGTGATCCAGGAAGGCTGGATCGGCGGCGTCTCCACCCGGCGCGTCGAGGACCTAGTGCAGGCCATGGGGCTGAGCGGCATCAGCAAAAGCACAGTCAGTAAGTTGTGCCAGGACATCGACGAGCGGGTGAACGCTTTCCTAGACCGGCCGCTGGAGGGCGAATGGCCCTATCTCTGGCTCGATGCCACCTACCTCAAGCAGCGTGAGGGCGGGCGCATTGTCTCGGTCGCGGCGATAATCGCCGTGGCCGCGAACACTGAGGGTAAGCGCCAGATCGTCGGTCTGCGCATTGGCCGTCAGAGGCCGAAACCTTCTGGGCGATCTTCCTCAAAAGCCTGCATCGGCGCGTCCTGAAGGGCGTCAAGCTGGTGATCTCGGATGCCCATGAGGGGCTGAAAGCCGACATCCGCCGCGTCTTCAACGCCAGTTGACAGCGCTGTCGCGTGCATTGGATGCGCAACGCCCTGAGCTAGGTGTCCAAGACCCGGCAAAGCATGGTCTCCGCGGCCCTGCGCCAGGCGTTCAGCCAACCCGATCGCGCCGGTGCCAGTCAGGCCCTGCGCCACGTCGCTGACCAGTTGCGCGCCAAGTGGCCAAAGCTCGCTGGCTTTATCGACAACAGCGAAACCGACGTGCTGACGCATCTCGACTTCCCCGTGCAGCACCGCACCAAGACCCATTCGACAAACCCGATCGAGCGGCTGAACAAGGAGGTCAAACGTCGCGCCGATGTCGTAGGCATCTTCCCCAATGAAGCCTCGATCATCCGCCTCGTCTGCGCCGTGCTGCTGGAGCAGAACGATGAATGGGCCATGCAGCACCGCTACATGCAAATCGAAGGTATGGCCGAATTGACCGCTGGATCAAACGAAAACACCCCCCCTCGCCTTGACCGCATGATCAGATGACCGCCTCAGACAGCCAAACTTTTTCCACCACGTTGACGGACGCTATCTCCCCCGCTGTAAAAACCCGCTCCCGCAGATCCTGCGAGTAAGCCTTCCCCCGATGCCAAAGCATGCAACTTTCCTATCCATCTAACCAGAGACCTAGGAATCACAAATCGCACCCGTTTCGGGAGCCCCGTGATTCTAGGGCCTGTCGTCAATTGAGCCAAATCGCCACGGCCGCGAGGTGCACGGCGCCGAGGAAGTTCCGCGCTGTTTCATCGTAACGGGTCGCAATGGCTCGGAACTGCTTGAGTTTGGCGAAGAAGTTCTCGATGAGATGGCGCGTTGCATACACGTGCCGATCGAAGGTCCTGGATCGTTTACGGTTGGCTTTCGGCGGGATGACAGCCTGCTTGCCGGCCTCGGCCAACGGCTGGAGAACCCGCTTATCAGCATCGTAAGCTTTGTCGGCGATCAGGGCTTCGGCCTCCATGGCTGGCAAAAGCGCATCCGCTCCCGCGAGATCGTGCACCTCACCGCCGGTCAGGTGAAAGCTGATCGGATTGCCCAACGCGTCGACGAGGGTGTGGATTTTGGTACTCAGCCCGCCCCTGGATCGTCCGATCGCCTGGTCTTCGCCGGCTTTTTTTGGGCACCCGCGCTGTGTTGATGAGCCCGCACGATCGTGCTGTCGATCATGGCGTATTCGTTGTCCGCGTCGTCGGCCAGATGGCGGAAGATCCGCTCCCAAACGCAGGATTTCGACCATCGGCTGTGCCGGCGATGGACATTCTTCCAGTCACCGAAGCGCTCGGGCAGGTCGCGCCAGGGAATGCCGGCGCGGTAGCGAAACAGCACAGCCTCGACGAACAGCCGGTTATCCAAGGCTGTCACGCCCACGCTGCCCTCACGACCTGGAAGGATAGACCGTATTCTGTCCCATTGATCGTCACGCAAGGCATAGCGCCGCATCGGTCAGCTCCGTTGAGTCTGACCCGCTACGAATCGACTAATCGGTCGCGCCGGAATCCGGAAAATGCCGGTTAAACGCGAATTTCAGGGACTGTTGCGCATGAGACTCACTCCAGCGACCATGCGGTATTGGACGCCAGGGGAATCGCTTGAAGGTCATTGAGCGTTCCGGGTGATGATAGCTCTGAGATAATCTTGGTTCCACCCGGCGGCTTTTCTGCGAACCTTGAGGCTGTCCTTTCCGGGGGCGGTATGGATGAGGTTCATAGCCATATGCTTGATCGTGGCCATATTTTTGGGTCCATATTCGGTGCGCAGGCGCATGAAGTCGTCGTGAAAAACGACGTCGAGCACCCAATGGAGCCGGTTTTCGATCCCCCAGTGCGCCCGGACGGCGCGAGCAAGCATGCGCGGGTCGATGGGCAGGGACGAGAGGAAATAGCGGCGCGCGGTTGTAACGGCGCCGTTGCGTTCGACCGTGGCCTCGACCAGGGCGATCGCTCGCAGGCCTGGAAATCGCGGCTCACCGGGGAAGCGGCGCCCGGTTGTCAGCCAGTCCACGTCATGACTGACCCAATGGCGGCGGGTTTCGATGCGGCCATGGTCGGCGTCAATCGTCTCGAACGCATCGCCACAGGATCGCTCGGGCGCCTGAAAAAACATGTCAACCTCATCGGCCAAACTGCGCTGGTTATCTTTGAGGGCCAGGAGATAGTCCGCGCCCCGGTCCAGAATCGTCTGGGCGATTTTGGTCTGGCATCCCATAGCGTCGATGGTGACCAACGCGCCGGTGAGATGCAGGCGCTCCAGCAGAAGCGGGATGGCGACAATCTCGTTGGACTTGGTGCCGATCGCCTGCTGACCTAGCACAAGGCGTTGGCGTGCGGCCCACGCGCTGACGACATGCAGCGGATGTTCCTCGCCACGTCGAGCCCGGCGCGACGTCTTGCCATCGATCGCGACAATGTCCGGCGCGTCTTCGCGCATGCCCTCGACCCGGGTGGTAAAGCAGTCACTAAACAGCGCCGGATCCAGCGCGTTGATGACGTCGTTGAGCGTGTCGTGGGACGGAATGCCGCGCTTGAAGGGAAGCAGCGAACGCAAGAACGCCAGCTTCTCTCGGCCCCAGACCCGGATCTCGACGAAGTCCTCGGCACCGGAAAGCGTCGCGCACAGCACGAGCAACATAACCTCCGGCAGCGGGTAAAGTACTTTACCAGGCTGACGGGGGGCTTTGAGCGTCGAGAAGTGGTCGAGCAACGCAGAGCCAGCCATGGGAGAACCTCATCAAACGAGGTCTCCAAAGAATCGTAATTTCGCCGGAGCCGGAATCCCCCTCCGCTTCAAGCTATTGCCCTGTATTGGACGCAGGCGCAATTGACGACAGGCCCTAGTTTGCTCGAAAATGCTCTA
>JAKBCJ010000491.1 GCA_021807975.1 Pseudomonadota bacterium
TCGGCGGCCGACACGACGGTCGAGAGGTTCATCGAGGATTCGCGTGCGCCCTGTGCCGTCGCCAGGGCCCGTTCCTGGGTGCGGGCCACGGACGCTACCATCTCGTTGGAGGCTTTATGCATCGCCGCGGAAGACTGAGTGAGTTTCATCATCACCGACACGATGGTCGAGCCGAAGTCCTGCGTATGCCGCTCGATCGCCGCCTGCCGGCGGTCCTTGGCCAACCGCTCCTGCTCGATATCGCTTTGCAGCTTGCGCCGGGCGGCGGCGGCATCGCGCAGCACCACCAGCGCCTGCGCCATCGATCCGATTTCATCGCCGCGCTGCTGTCCGGGGATCGGCGTTTCCAGGTTCCCCTTGGCCAACGACTGGGTAGCGGCGGTCAGTGCCTGGACCGGGCGGCTGACGCTGCGTCCAAGCATCCAGACCACGCCGCCCAGCAAGGCGGCAACGGCGAGGCCGAGGGCAGCGAGGGTCCAGCCCAGGCGGTGGCGCGCTGCATCCAGATCATCCACATAAAGTCCGGTACCGATGACCCAACCCCAGGGCGCAAAGCCCTTTGCATAGGTCAGTTTCGGAATCGGATCGACGGATCCGGGGCGCGGCCACATATACGGAAAGATGCCCTCGCCGCGGGCTTTCACCAGATCGGCCATCGCACTGAACAGATGCACACCGTTTGGATCGGCGATACCGGACACGTCCTTGCCGTCCAAATCCGGTTTGGCCGGATGCATCACCATACGGGGAGTCATATCGGTGATGAAGATATACTCGTCGCCCTGGTAGCGCATGGCGCGAATCGCGGCGGCGGCACGGGCCTGCGCTTCGCCCCGCGTCAGACGGCCGGCGGTTTCCTCGGCATAATAGGCGCCGGCGACACCCGCGGCTGTTTCATCGATCGATTGCAACAAACTGACCCGTCCGTCGTACAAGCGGCCGGATTCGATTAGCTGGACAGCGATCAGAATCGCCGCACACGCCACAACTGTAACTACCGTAGCCATTTGCAGCCTGATGCCGATTGTCCAGCCGCTGAATATCTTTCCCATTTTGGTCCTGCCCGGGTTCGAGACGAAGCCCGGGTTTAGGACCAAACGATTAAGGAAAGATTAACCCGGCAACTCCAGAACATTCTTCGCAAGGATATTTCGCTGAATCTCGTTCGATCCGGCGTAAATGCTGGATGGCCGCGATTGCAGGAACAACCCCGCCGGGTTCAAGTCGCGATTGCCGTCCAGCGGACCCAGCCCGGCGCCGTATTCGCCGGCAATATCCAACATTGCCTCGGTGATCCGCTGATACAGTTCGGTTTGATTGACCTTCAGCATCGACACATCCGGTCCCAGATTCTCGCCACGGCGGACTTTTTCCACGAATGTTTCGTAGAGGTCCTTATGATCCTCCAGGTCCAGGCGCAGGCGGGTATAGCGGTCCTGAAACTGGTCGTCGTCCCACGCGCCCATCCGTTCAGCGAGCAACTTCAACCGCTTCAGGGCATAAGCGGATTGACGCGGGGAACCGGAGCCAATGCGCTCGAACCCCAGCAGCGCCTTGGCCATCGTCCAGCCCTTGTTGATCTGGCCGACCAGGTTGTCCTTGGGGACACGGACGTTGTCGAAGAAGGTCTCGCAGAACTCGTCGGCCATATCGATGTTGGTGATCGGGCGGACGGTTATGCCGGGCGTATCCATCGGCACCAGCAGGAAGCTGATGCCGTCCTGCTTCTTGGCCTGCTTGTCGGTGCGGACCAGCAGGAAAATCCAGTTCGCGTCCATCGCCAGCGAGGTCCATATCTTCTGGCCGTTCACCACCCAGTGATCGCCGTCCAGCACCGCCTCGGTGCGAAGCGACGCAAGGTCCGATCCGGCGTTGGGTTCGCTGTAGCCCTGGCACCAGATGTGCTCGCCCGACAGGATTTTCGGCAGGAAGTGCTGTTGCTGGTCCGGACGGCCGAACTTGATCAGCAGCGGGCCGATCATGGTCATGCCCATGTCGTTGAGCCGGGCGCAGCCGTAGCGTTCTTTTTCTTCGAGGAAGATCAGTTGCTTGCTGGCGGAAATGCCCATGCCGCCGAATTCCGCCGGCCAGTTGGGACAGAGCCAGCCTTGCTGGGCCAACTTCATGTACCAGGGCTTGTTGTCCTTGAAGTGCAGACGCTGCGGTGGGTTGCGAATATCCGCCGGGTAGTTGGCTTCGATCCAGGCCCGGACGTGAAGACGGAAGTCTTCGTCGGTCAGGGAGTCGAGGTGGGGTTCGGCGGTCATTGGCGTTCTCCTGTCCCGGGAAAGGCGTGGATGGCGGGCCTGCGCCCGCCATGACGGTGAGAGGCCGGCGACCTCTGTCGTGCGACTCGTTTACTTTGCCAGGCTAAACAAACGGCGCCGGCTTGGCCTCCCGGAACGGCGTCCCGCTCTCCGCCAGATCGCGCAGCAGCTTCGACGGCGCCCACCGTTCCCCATACTGCTGATGCCAGGACGCGATCTGGTTATAGACCTCACGCACGCCGATCCCGTCCGCCCAGTACATCAACCCGCCGCGATACCGCGGGAACCCAAACCCATGCAGCCACATCACATCCACATCCGACGCTCGGTAGGCCTTCCCTTCTTCCAATATCTTGCAGGCTTCGTTCACCGAACTGAACAGCAGGCGCTGGAGGATTTCGGTCGGCGTGAACTCCTTCTGCGGCACGCCCATTTCGGCGGAAACCGATTTGATGATGGCCGCGACCTCCGGGTCCGGGTGCGGCGTCCGATCGCCCTTTTCATACCGATACCAGCCGGCGCCGGTCTTCTGGCCGAAGCGGCCCATTTCCACCAGTTTGTCGGCGATCGGCAGCTTACGGTAGTTCGGGTTTGCCGCCGCGCGGCGCTTGCGGCCCTCGGCGCCGATGTCCAGCCCCGCCAGATCGCCTACCGCGAACGGACCCATCGGGTAGCCGAAATCGATCATGACCTTGTCCACCTGCTCCGGCAGGCAGCCTTCCTCCAGCAGTATCACCATCTCGCTGTTGAACGGCGCGCGCGAGCGGTTGGCAACGAACCCGTCGGTGTTGCCGGCCATGGCGGAAATCTTGCCAATCTTGCGGCCCATCGCCATCGCCGTCATCAGCGTTTCCGGCGACGCCTTGGCCGGGCGCACGACTTCCAGCAGTTTCATCACGTTGGCGGGCGAGAAGAAATGCGTGCCCGCGACATATTCCGGCCGCTTCGTCACCGACGCCAGTTCGTCCATGTCCAGCGCGGAGGTGTTGGAGAACAGGAACGCCCCCGGCTTCATCACTTCGTCCAACTTGGCGAAGACCGGCTTCTTCACGTCCATCCGCTCGAAAATCGCCTCAACGACAACGTCGCACCGGGCAATGTCTTCGTAACCGCCGACCGGGTGGATGCGCGCGAGGCGGCGGTCCATTTCATCCTGTGCCAGGCTGCCGCGTTTGACCGATGTCGCGTAGTTGTTGCGGATACGCTCCATTCCGCGATCCAGGCCTTCCTGCGAGGCGTCCATGATTTTCACGTCGTAGCCGAAATCGGCGAACGACATGGCGATGCCGCCGCCCATGGTGCCGGCGCCGATCACCGCCGGTT
>JAKBCJ010000492.1 GCA_021807975.1 Pseudomonadota bacterium
TGGACCTGCTCTCTTTTTTTTCCAAGAAGGTCTTTTAGAAATCCTTTGGCTTGATACTGAAATTCCGGGTAGAAGGAAGGGTCAAGCGGAACTTGTTGTGTCGGTGAGATTTGCTGACCATTTTCCGGAACAGAAACAGATGCGCACCAAGGGCATCTTATTTCGAATGACGTTTTCTTGCACCCGTTGCACTGGAAAATCAAGACTTTCCCCCAATTCTTCCAACTCGTCCATCAATGCAACCCGGATCGTATGCGGTGGCGGCTCACGATCCGGAGGGAATTCCCCTTGGTATTAGTGTCTGACTGAACATTAAGATGTGTGATTTCAGCGGGTTGTAATTCTCGACGTGTTGCGAGCACTGCGGGGAATCCAATGACCTGGACCGAAATCACTCACCCACAGCATGACCGAAGCGGGCTGCGTTATGCAAGCGATGTCGCCGACGAGGAATGGGCGATCGTGGAGCCTTTCGTCGAACGTTGCACCAGCGTCGGCAGGCGGGCGAAACATACGCGCCGGACGAGATGGGACGCGGTTCAATATATGGCGCCGTACAGTTGCAAGTGGCGTCTGCTGCCCAAGGATTTTCCACCCTACCCAACCGTGCAGCACTATTTCTACCGCTGGCGCGACTGGGGCCTGATCGTCGCGATCAATCAGGCTCTGACGGTGGCAAACCGGTTCATCGCCGGACGGAACGAAACGGCGTTCGCCGGCATAATCGACAGTCAGTCCGTCAAAACCACGGAAAGCGGCAGACCGCGAGGCTGCGACGCGGGGAAGAAGATCAAGAGGCGCAAGCGCCACATCGTCACCGATACGTTAGGCAACGTCCTGGATGCGATCATGCACACGGCCGGACATTCAGGATCTGGACGGCGCCCAGGCCCTTATCGCGTTCGTCTAGGAAAACGTCCCGACGCTGACCAAAATCTTCGGAGATGGCGGCTATGGCGGCGAAAAGCTCGCGCCCGCGTTTGCGCATATCGACGGGCTTTTGCTCGAAATCGTCAAACGCTCCGGACGGGGCGCAGCCAATGATACGTTTGAACAGCAGGTTAGCCCTGTCCGCGGCGTTATCCATTTGCGTATTTTGCGTGTTTTGCGGTTCCATCGCCTTGCTTGATAACCGCAAAACACGCAAAATACGCAAATGGCGACAATGCTTTATTGACTCAGGATGAGCCGTTTAATCTCCAGGCGAGTGCTGCCGAAATTGAGTAAAAGGCATAGTGGAAAGCCTGTGGCTTTAAGGTAATTCAGGCACTGCGCTTGGTGAATGTGGTCGATCCCTTTAGCCACTTTCAATTCGACGAGGACGACGTTTTCAACAAGTAGATCGGCCGCGTATTCCCCGACCGTGATCCCGTCATACCGCACGACCATGCGATGTTGCTGTGAGACATTTAGCCCGGATTTGCGAAGCTCGTGCACCAACGCGTTTTCATAGACTTTCTCAAGGAAGCCGGTTCCCAGTGTGTGAAGCACCGTTAGGGCGCAGCCAATGATTTGTTTGGACAGCAGGTTAGCCCTGTCCGCGGCGTTATCCATTTGCGTGTTTTGCGTGCTTTGCGGTTCCATCGCCTTGCATGATAACCGCAAAACCTTTCTGCTTCGTTAACGCTGGGAAATCAGCCGGGTCTGCCCGTCGTCCCTGAAGCCAGTGGCGCGGACCACCCCTCACATCGCCGTCATTCCCCCATCCACGAACAGCAGCGCCCCCGTAACGTACGACGCATCGTCCGACGCCAAAAACAGAATTGCGGCGGCAACCTCCTCGGCGCGGCCCGGACGTTTCATCATGGTGCCTTGCGCGGCCTTAGCGTTGTATTGCTCCACCGTCTCGCCAGAATCCGCGATGCGGCGCGCATGGAACGGCGTGTAGATCGGCCCGGGACCAACAGCGTTCACCCGTATCCCCTCCGCCGAGTGGTCGGCAGCCAGCCCCCGAGTCAGGCCCGCGATCGCGGCCTTGGTGGTGTCGTATTGCAAATTGCCGCCGCCCGCGACGACGGATCGGACGGAGGCTGTGTTAACGATCGTCCCACCCCCACCACGCCGCATCAGCGGAACCGCCGCCTTAGCACAGAAGACGTAGCTCATCAGGTTCACATTCAGCATTTCGTTCCAACTCGCGGCACTCGCCTCGTCCACCTTTTCGTATGCGCGGATGCCGGCGTTGTTGATCAAAATATCCAGCCGCCCGAAATGCCGAGCGGCACCGTTGACGAAGTCAATGCATGCGGCTTCGGTCCCGACGTCGGCCTGGGTGAACGCGACCTTGGCACCGGCGGCCACCAGTTCGGCGGCTACGCGCTGGCCGCGCTCACCATCTCGGTCACAGAAGGCCACGCTCGCGCCCTCGGCGACGAAACGCCGAACCGTTGCCTCGCCGATTCCCGATGCCCCGCCCGTCACCGCCGCTACCTTGCCGTCCAGCCTGCCCATGATCGTTCCCCCTTGGTCGCCTTGCGAAACCCCGGTCCGCGCCGGCCCGTATCCATCCGGCTGGCACCGCGTTGCCCGCTGCCAGCGTCCGACCCTTACGGCCTGGATGTCAAACATCGCCCCTCGATCGGCTCCAGCGCCCCTGGCGCCGCCATCCTTGGAACCGGCAACGCCCACTCCCATGTGATTTCCTGGATTAGCCAAGGTAACCGGAAAGCGACGATGGCCAGTGGATGGGCCCCGGACGGGGCGGTGCAGGATCAGATCGACGACACCGTCATAGACGGGGTCCTCAGAGCGCGTGCGCGCATGCCGACGGGCGAGAGCGAAATCCATTGCGTGGAATGCGGCGACGAGATCCCGGAGGCTCGGCGTCGTGTTCTGCCCGGCGTTCGGACATGCATCCAGTGCCAGTCGGCGCGGGATAGCCGCCCGGCGACGTTCGGGTTCAACCGCAGGGGCAGCAAGGACAGTCAGCTTAAATAGCGCCCCGGGGCGGAGCGATGGGGGCTGTGTCGCTTTGGTTAGTGGTCTGGGGGGCGGGTGGGAGACGCCGCCGGCTTCCGTCGTTTTGGCGGCGCGGGTTGGGTATCTACAGCTTGCGGTGCTGGCCCCGGGAAAGGCGTGGATGGCGGCCCTACGCCCGCCATGACGGTTTTCACCAGCCGTGCGTCCGTCGAAGGGGTTCGTTTGCTGCGTGTCCCTCCGGCTATCTCGCTGCGTATCAGTCCGGTTATTTCGCCGCATATTCTTGGGGTTCCGCCCCGTACCAACTTTATGCCTCCCACTCCGGACCCGCATGGACACCCCGGCCCAAACGCCGCCCCCCCCGCCGGGTTACGGCGATCCCGCCGCCAGGACCGCATCGATCAGCGCGCCGTCGTCGGGGCGCCGCAACGGGTCTCGCGGTTCCAGCCGATGCCGCAGCACCAGCTTCGCCAGCGCCAGACGGTGCGGCAGACCGGCCAGCCTGGCCTCGCGCGCCAGTCCGGCGGCGGTAACGGCGTGATACAGGCCAGACGCCGCCTGACGCGCCAGATCGTCCTCCCCCGCCGCAACAACCTCCCCGGCATACGCAAACGCCCGGGCAAACGCCGCGTCGAACGGGCGCCGCTCGGTTTCGGACAGCCCTGCC
>JAKBCJ010000493.1 GCA_021807975.1 Pseudomonadota bacterium
CACCCCCGCGACTTCCGTGGCGACCTCGCCGCCCAAATCGGATCCGCTCGGTTGGGCGAGCAACGCCTGAACACCGTCATCGGGGAATTCGGCCCCGAAACCCTGTCCGCCTCGATCGAGGCGATGCTGGACGCCGCCGAACGCCACGCGCGACACATCGTTGCGGAATGGGCGGACGGAGAATACCGCGGCGAAGCGCTGCTGGACGACGACGGCTTCGGCAAGACCGACATCGCCATCCGGGCGGTTGTGACCAAGCGCGGCAGCGATATCGTGGTCGATCTGACGGAGTCGGACCCGCAGGTTACCGGGTTCGTCAACTCGTCCTACGCCAACACCCGATCGGCGGTGGCGATGGCGTTCGCCTTCATGCTCGATCCCGATATCGCCAAGAACGACGGCGCGTTTCGGCCGCTGACGGTAAAGCTGAAGGAAGGCACCATCGTCTGGGCGCACGAGGGCGCGCCGGTGACGATGTGTACCAGCCACTGCTCCAACGAAATCGTCGAGGCGATCATCGTCGCACTGGCCCGCGCCGCGCCCGAACGGGCCATGGGCGGTTGGGGCCGGCGGTTGCGGATCGCGCTGAACGGGACCGATCCGCGCACAGGCCGCCGATTCATCTGGCACATGTTCCAGGCCCGTCCCGGCGGCGGCGGTTCCGCGGCTGGCGATGGGTATTCGACAATCGGCGAATGGCATTCCGCCGGGGGGATCAAGTTCGGCAGCATCGAGGTGGCTGAAACCCGCTTCCCGCTGGTATTCGAAACCCACGAATACCGGCTTGGATCGGGCGGCGCCGGCCTGCATCGGGGCGGCGACGGCGGCGATATGCGGCTGCGGGTCGAAGCCGCCGGGACAACGAAGGCGAACACCGCCGGGGAGGGCGTGGTGCATGGCGCCCGCGGCATCAACGGTGGCGAGGACGGCGCGCCGCATGACTACACGTTGTTGGCGCCCGGTTCGGCGCCCCGGAAGCTGAAAAGCAAGGAGATCGACGTGCCGGTTCCCTCCGGCAGCGTGATCCACGTGCTGTCCGGCGGCGGTGGCGGCTGGGGCGTGCCGGCGCAGGCCAATGCCACCGGATCGGCGTTGTCGCAGCCGTTGTTGCCCACATGATCTGCAGCATCGGCATCGACGTCGGGGGCACCTTCACCGACATCGTCGTCTCCGTCGCCGGCGGCGGGACCATCGTCGCCAAGGCCTCCACCACCCCGGCGGACCAATCGGACGGCGTACTGAACGGGATCGCACTGGCCGCCGAACGCCTGGGTCTGACCGTGGCCGATCTGCTGGGTTCCGCCGCACGGATTGTGCATGGCACCACCGTCGCCACCAATGCGTTGCTGGAGGGCAAGGTCGCCCGCACCGGCATGCTGACCACCACCGGGCATCGCGATGTGATCGAAATGCGCGAGGGTCTGAAGCCCGACCGCTACAACCTGCGCATGACTCCGCCCCGGCCGTTGGTGCCCCGCGCGCTGCGCCTGCCCGTCACGGAACGCATCCGAGCGGATGGATCGGTCGAAATCCCGCTGGATACCGCATCGCTGGACGCGGCGATCGGGACGTTGCGCGATGCCGGTGTACAGTCAGTTGCCGTCTGCTTCCTGCATTCCTGGCGGAACCCGGCGCACGAACGCAAGGCCGCCGCCGCGATCCGTGCCAGGCTGCCCGGCGTTTACGTGACCACGTCGTCAGAAGTCCTGCCGCAGATCAAGGAATTCGAGCGTTTCTCCACCGCCGTCGCCAATGCCGCCGTCGGACCGGTGATCGAACACTATCTTGGCCGCCTGCAATCCCGCCTGCGCGGCGCGGGGTATGACGGCGAGCTTCTGGTGATCCTGTCGCATGGCGGCGTCGCATCGGTTGCCGAGGCGATCCGCCTTGCCGCCGGCACCGCATTGTCCGGGCCGGCGGGCGGTGTGGCGGCGGCGGTCGCGCTGGTGCGGGACGGGTTGTCGCCGGATGTCATTGGTTTCGATATGGGCGGCACGTCCACCGACATTGCCGTGGTGCGTAACGGGCAGCCGACCCTGTCGGGCGACAAGGCCATTGGCGGTTCACGGATTGCCTTACCCAGCCTGGATATCGTGACGCTGGGGGCTGGCGGCGGGTCGATCGGCAAGCTGGACCGGTCGGGCCTGCTGGCCGTCGGCCCGGAAAGCGCGGGCGCGGTACCCGGACCGGCCTGCTATGGCCAGGGCGGTTCGGGCGCCACCGTGACCGACGCCAACCTGGTGCTTGGCTACCTCGACCAGGACAATTTCCTGGGCGGACGCCGCCGGCTGGACCTGGACGCGGCGACCGCGGTGGTGGCCAAACTTGCCGCCGATCTGGGGATCGAAACCGCCGAGGCCGCGGCCGGAATCCACCGTGTGGTGAACAGCCGAATGGCGGATGGGGTCCGCATCGCGACGGTGCGCCGCGGCGTCGATCCGCGCCGGTTTACCCTGCTGGCATTCGGCGGCGCCGCCGGCCTGCATGTCACCGCCGTGGCCGCCGAACTGGGCATCGCCCGCATCGCCGTGCCCGTCGCGGCATCGGTCCTGTCGGCCTGGGGCATGCTGAAAACCGATCCGCGGGTCGAACTCAGCCGCGGCCAGGGCCAGTCGGGCAACCTGGACACAACCGGACTCCGATCCGCCTTCGCCGCGATGGAGGAAGAAGGCCGCGCTCGGTTGGCATGGTTCGATGGCGAGGTCGCCCTGCGCCGCTCCGCCGACATGCGCTATGGGGAGCAGGTGTTCGAAATCGCGGTCCCGCTGGACGGCCTGGACTTGGAGTCCCCCACCCTGGCCACCGATTTAGCCGATCGCTTTCACGCGGCGCACGAAGCCCTCTACACCTATGCGCTGCGCGATCAGGAGGTTGTTCTGGTCAACGCCCGCCTGTCGGTCATCGGCCGCCTGCCGCCGGTGGAACGCGGTGCGGCCGATACCGCCACGGCCGACGCGGCGCCCAAGGCCCGTCGCCGCATATTCCTGGGCGACTGGATCGACGTGCCGGTCTTCGACTTCGGGGCCGTTTCCGAAAAGCAACGGATTTTGGGACCGGCGCTGGTCGAATCCGATACCACAACCGTGCTGCTGCGTCCCGGCGACACCGCCTGCCTCGACAACAGGGGCTGGCTGGACGTCGCGATTGACCGCCGGCCCGGGCCGGCGTAACAGCGAAGGCAGGAGGTCGAAGCGATGCAAGGCGACACCGCACTGAATGTCTTTTGGCAGCCCGGATGAACGAGCTGCCTGAAACTTAAAGAGTTTCTCTCGGTCCGTGCGATCGGGTTCAAGTCCATCAATGTGCTGACCGACCCTGACGGGGCCGATGAACTGCGCCGCCTGGGTGCGCGCTCCGTTCCCGTGCTGTCGCGCGGCGACAACTGGATATTCGCCCAGAATCTAGGCCATGTGGTAAGGTTCCTCGGGCTGAATGAAACAACCGGCCCGGTGCTGCCGCCTGCGCGGTTGATGGAACGGCTGGACCTGTTCGTCCGGACCGCGATCCGGATCGTCCCGCAAATGCCCGACGCGCTGCTGAGCCAGGAGGTTCCGGGACGGCCGCGCAGCTATCTGGCGCTGGC
>JAKBCJ010000494.1 GCA_021807975.1 Pseudomonadota bacterium
GACGCTGCTGGCCGGCATGGGGCATTGGTGGGTCGGTTCGGTTAACTGGCCGCTGCTGACCTCGCTGCTCAGCGGATCGATCCCCGGCATTGTCCTTGGCAGTTATCTGTCTGCCTATATTCCGGACGTCGCCTTGCGCCCGATCCTGGCAGCGGTCTTGCTGGCTGTGGGCATGCGGCTGGCATTCTAACGCCCCGCAGGCCTGGTGGCCGCCGTTCAGCCGCCGATGCTTCGGGGCTTCAGCCTGAATGTCCGGCGTTCCTCGGCCCCGTGCTTGCGATAATGGTCCTCGCCGGACAGAAAACCCCCGTTGGTAACGGCCTCGGCGACCCCCGGATGGGTCCGGAGGTAGAAGTCCTCATCGAACGGATCCTGGTGGGCGGGCCGGTGCGCGGCGATATCGCCGCAGAACGCCAAAATCCGCCCCGCTACCGCATCCCAACCGCGTGGCGGCAAGTCGAAGTCGTGCAGCACATCGAAAAAGCCGAGCGTCACCGAGGACGATAGCGCATAAGCTTCCGTCAGGCCGATCCCGCCAAAGGGATCCGCGACGCCTTGCACGATCAGCGTCGGAGTCTGGATCCGCGCCAGATGAATGAACCGCTCCGGCTCCAGAAGTCGATCCGGTTCCCGGAATGGATACCCGAGGCAAACCACCGCCGCGACCTGCCGCCGCATGGCGAACAGTGAGGCAACCCGAGCCCCGGACGACCGCCCGATCAGAAGCGTGCGTCGCGCCCGTTCGCCGGCTGGAAGCACCCGATCCAGCATGTCCAGCCGCTGCGGGATATCCGTGGTGAAGTCATCCGCCCCCGCCAGCCGGAGCAGATCACTCTGACCGATCTGCTCGGAACTCAGCGACGCGAGCCGGCTGAATAAAGCCTGCTCGACATGATGTCTCTGGGGATAGGAGTCACCGGAAAGATAGAACAGGGAATCAAACATCTCACGCGAGCTGAATTTGCTGTTTGTCTAAAACAATTTGGCCCCGTATCGTGGTCTGGCTGCCGCCCATTGCCCTACCGGCTTGTGCCATGCCGCGACAAGAATAATTTACGAATGGAGGTCTCCGAATGGTCGCGTCTCATTAGACTGTTCAATTGCCACTTCGGCTGATTCAGACTGCGGATTATGCGATATCCGCGGGTTAATGAGGCGATCCCCATCGGGTTTTTCATCCCCCGCGGCCACCATCGACTGTGAGACAGTGACGATCCTCTGTCTGCCAAACGCCCCTATCCGGACCCGCGAAGGCAAGGTTGAAACCAACGGTAAGCGCCGCGCCGGACTCGTCTGCTTTACCCTGTGCCGCGATTTACGGAAAATGTTGCGTTCCAGACTCTCCCTTGCTGGGGAGCGTATCGGGCGTCAAACGGCCAGGCCGGAATGGGACGTTCTCGCGTTGCGTTGACAAGTTTCACGTAAGGCGTTGCGGGGAGCGCGCTGCCGTGTTATTGCGCCGGCCCGCGCCCAAATGGGGGATAGTTTAGCGGTAAAACTCCCGGCTCTGACCCGGGCATCCTTGGTTCGAATCCAGGTCCCCCAGCCAATTCGCAAAATTGGCGTGCGCTATCGCCAGATTGACAGATCTCATAGGATTAACGGGTATTCCGGCACGGACGAGCGGTGCAGGGTCATCTGAGCCGGCTGAGGCATGGCATCCGCGGGCACTGGCCGAACAGAAAGTCCCCCAGCGCGATGAATGCCGCGTCAGGCGGCCAATCGGGCCAGTGGACAAGGCGCGGCCCCTCGCTGCCGCGCACTATGCCGCGACGTCATGGGCCCGCGTTCGGCGGGGTGTGGCGCGCATCGAAGTCACTCGCAAGGGCGTCGATACGCGGTATGTCATCACCGACCCGACGCAGCGGCACCCATGCCGTTTCACGGCAGAGACCCGCCAGCAGTCAGGGTGTCATTTCAATCTTGCGGTGACAATTCAGCCCCCGACATTCGCGACCCCGGCCCGGCCGCTCAGCCCGCGCCCGGCAGCCGGAAATCACGGCAGCCCGGGTCCCGCCGTCTGGCAAGCTGGCGCCCCCCTGGCCCGGCCAGACCAGCGCCTTCAAACCGGCACGTAAATGCGCCCGTCGAACAACCGCCTGGCCGTGCGGTAAAACGCGCCGCTATGCGCCACCCAGCCGGTGGCCGGCGTTCGGGATACCTCCGCGTCAACGGTCAGAATGCCCGACGGCATGCCGATCCGAACCGGCCCGGACGGGGCCGCGGCAAGTGCCTGGAACGGCAACGTACCCTCGATCCGCGCAGCGACGGCCGTGCAAAGCGATGCCGTCAGAGGCAGCGCCCGGTGCGGCTGTCCGTTGGAGATGAACCTCGCGGTCAGGTCCACATCGCCGGCTGCGATCATCTCCCCCGACAAGGTCGGTGCCGTCATCGCCGGGGCGACGAAACCGATCGCCGGGACCCCGGCGCTGCGCCGGGCCGCCGCATCGTCCGCCGCGATGCCCATGGCGACGGCGGCGGCGCGCCGGATACGTTGCAGCCGCTCCAGCAAACCGGTGTCGGCATCCAGCGTGTCGGGCAGTTCGGCCCCCGTCAGCCCAAGATCGCTCGCTCGGACGAACACGCAGGCATTGGCGGCGTCGATCATCGACATCTCGATCGCCCCAACCCCGGCCACGTCCAGCCGATCCACGGCATTCCCCGTAGGCAACAATTTGCCGGTGATGGCACCGCCCGGCGACAGGAAATCCAGCCGCACCGGGGCGCCGGTCCCGGCCACGCCGGGGATCGCCATCGTCCCGTCCACCGCCGCCCTTCCATCAACCAGCGGGAATGTGGACCGGACGATCTTCCCGGTGTTGGTATTGAAGATACGCACCACGGCGGTATCGCCGTTCGTGCGGACCAGCCCCTCATCCACCGCGAACGGCCCAACCGCCGAAGACATATTGCCGCAATTGCTCCGGTAATCGACGGCCGCCTCGCGAATCTGCACCTGGGCAAACGTATAGTCGATATCGGCATCGGGCCGTTCCGACGGCGACAGGATACAGACCTTCGACAACGAGGAAATACCGCCGCCCATGCCATTCAACTGCCGCCCGTGCGGATCCGGGCTGCCCATGGCCGCCAGGAAAATCGGATCCCACCCCCCGCGCTCCGGCAAATCCCGTCTGTGAAACATCACCGCTCGGCTGGTTCCGCCACGCATGAATACAGCGGGAAGGGCGAGCAGAGGCATGTCGGTCACTCCGGTTGGCGGGAGGCCAGGGTATCATGCCGGCGCGCGAATGCCGAACCCTCCGGTCAACGGTCGCAGGATGCCGACCCGCAGCGCGCGGGCGTTCGCCCACATCGCATAGGGGATGACGAGAACCTGGCTGGCGGTCCAGACCGTCACCGCCTGCCACGGGGTTTCGGGGCGGATCAGCAGCACGCCGACGGCGGCCAGGATCAGGCTGCCTGCATTGGCATACAGGGTGAAGCGCACCTGCCCGGTGGCGACCAGGGCGACACCCGACGGGAAGGTCAGTGCCGACAGCGCCATCAGCCCGACCAGCGGCAGGGCGGCTTGCCCGGCCAGGACCCAGTTCGGCCCCATCACCAGCGCAATCGCCCGG
>JAKBCJ010000495.1 GCA_021807975.1 Pseudomonadota bacterium
GCCGATGGCGTGGTGGAAGTCGCCATCGGCATGCCGCACCGCGGCCGGCTGAACACCCTCGTCAATATCGTGAAGAAGCCGCTGACCGCGCTGTTCAGCGAGTTCGGCGGCGAAAGCTTCAAGCCCGACGACGTGCAGGGTTCGGGCGACGTGAAGTATCACCTGGGCACCTCCACCGATGTGGAAATCGCCGGCCATACCGTCCATCTGTCGCTGCAGCCCAACCCGTCGCATCTGGAAGCCGTCGATCCGGTCGTGGTCGGCAAGGTGCGCGCCCGCCAGGACAGCGCCGGCGACACGTCCGGCCGCCGGTCGGTGATGGCGATCCTGATGCACGGCGACGCTGCGTTCGCCGGCCAGGGACTGGTGTACGAAACCCTGGCCATGAGCCAGTTGATTGGCTACCGCACCGGCGGCACGATCCACTTGATCGTCAACAACCAGATCGGCTTCACCACCGTCCCGGCACACGCCTATTCCGGCCTGTACTGCACCGACGTGGCGAAATCGATCCAGGCGCCGATCCTGCATGTGAACGGCGATAATCCCGAAGCGGTGATCTTCTGCGCCCGCATGGCGGCCGAGTACCGCATGAAATTCGGCAGCGACATCGTGCTGGACATCGTCTGCTACCGCCGCCACGGCCATAACGAAACCGATGAGCCTGCATTCACTCAGCCGCTGATGTACAAGGCGATCGGGGGGCTGAAGACCACCCGCACCCTGTATGCCGAGAAACTGGCCGCCGAGGGCACCGTTCCCGCCGCCGATTCGCAGGCCATGCTCGATTCCTTCACCAAGACGCTGGAAGACGCCAACAACGCGGCGAAATCCTATAAGCCCAACAAGGCCGACTGGCTGGAAGGCCATTGGTCCGGCTTCCACCCGCCGGAGCGGGACGACATGCCGCATGTCGAAGAAGACACCGCGGTTCCGCTGGAAACCCTGAAACTGGTCGGCGCCGCGCTGTCGCGCGTGCCGGACGGCTTTAACGTCAATTCCAAGATCGCCCGCCAGTTGGAAGCCAAGAAACAGGCGATCGACAGCGGCGAGGGCATCGACTGGGCCACCGGCGAGGCTCTGGCGTTCGGCACGTTGCTGACCGAGGGCCATCGCGTCCGCCTGTCCGGCGAGGACGTGCAGCGCGGCACCTTCAGCCAGCGTCATGCCGTACTGATCGACCAGCTCAACCAGCACGAATACACACCGCTGAACAATATCGCGCCCGAACAGGCGAAGATCGAGCTGTATAATTCGCTGCTGTCCGAAGCCGGCGTGCTGGGCTTCGACTATGGCTACTCGCTGGCCGATCCGCGCACGCTGGTGCTGTGGGAAGCCCAGTTCGGCGACTTCGCCAACGGCGCCCAGGTAATCATCGACCAGTTCATCGCCAGCGGCGAAACCAAGTGGCTGCGCATGTCCGGCCTGGTGATGCTGCTGCCGCACGGGTATGAGGGCCAGGGTCCGGAACATTCTTCCGCGCGCATCGAGCGGTATCTGCAGTTGTGCGCCGAACGCAACATGTGGGTGTGCAACATCACCACCCCGGCGAACTACTTCCACACCCTGCGCCGCCAGTTGAATCGCAACTTCCGCAAGCCGCTGATCGTGTTCGAGCCGAAATCGCTGCTGCGCCACAAGCTGGCGGTGTCGCCGCTGACCGATTTCGCCGACGGCACCCGCTTCCAGTATGTAATCCCGGAAATCGACACCATTGCCGAAGCGGATAAGGTGCGCCGCGTCGTGATCTGCAGCGGCAAGGTCTATTATGATCTGCTGCAGGAACGCCGGGCGAAGGCGATCGAGGACATCGCGATCATCCGCCTGGAACAGCTCTATCCGTTCCCGGAAAACACCCTGGGCCACGTACTGTCGCGGTACAAGAACGCCGACGTCGTCTGGTGCCAGGAGGAACCCGAGAACATGGGCGCCTGGACCTTCGTCGATCGCCGGATAGAGGCCGTACTGCGCCGCCTGGACATGAAGGTCCGCCGTCCGGCCTATGTCGGACGCGAAGCCGCCGCCAGCCCGGCCACCGGCCTGGCCAAGACCCACATGGCCCAGCAATCGCGGCTGGTAGCCACGGTCCTCGGCATCGGCTAGACCGCCTCCGCCATTCACTTCCGCCCCGGTTGCGGGGCAAATGCCTTGGAGACATATCGCTGTGGCGACTGAAATCGTAGTGCCCGCGCTGGGCGAGAGTGTCACGACCGCGACGATCGCGCGCTGGATGAAACAGCCGGGCGAAGCCGTCGCCGCGGATGAACCGCTGGTCGAACTGGAAACCGACAAAGTAACAGTAGAGGTCAATGCCCCCTCCGCCGGCATTCTGGCCTCCATCGCCGCACCCGAAGGCACCGAGGTCGAGGTCGGGTCGGTGCTCGGGACCGTCGATGCGGCCGGCGCCGCACCGGTTCCGCGTTCGGCCGCCAACCCCGCCCCCGGCGTGAACCCGCCGCCACGGGCGTCCGGGCCGGTTTCGCGTCCTGCTGCCGCCCCGGCGCCCGCGGCCGCCCACGCGCCGCTGCCCGCCGCCGCCAAAATGATGACGGAAAACAAGGCCTCGGCCACCGATATCGGTGCCGGCTCCGGCAAGGACGGACGCATCACCAAGGGCGATGTGCTGGATTTCCTGAATCGGCCCGCCCCTGCCCCTGCCCCCGCCGCCGCCGCCAAGTCCCCGCGCCAGGACGAACCGCGGGAACAACGGGTGAAGATGACCCGCCTGCGCCGCACCATCGCGATGCGGCTGAAGGAAGCCCAGAACAACGCGGCGATGCTGACCACCTTCAACGAGGTGGACATGAGCGCGATCATGGCCCTGCGCAGCGAATACCGCGACGCATTCGAAAAGAAGCACAAAGGCGTCCGCCTCGGCTTCATGAGCGTTTTCGTGCGCGCCTGCTGCGTCGCGCTGAAGGAATTCCCGGCGGTCAATGCCGAGATCGACGGCGACGACGTGGTTTACAAGAACTTCGTCAACATGGGCATCGCGGTCGGCGGCCCGTCCGGGCTGGTGGTTCCGGTCATCCGCGATGCGGACCAACTGGGTTTCGCCGGCATCGAGGGCGCGATCGCCGATTTCGGCAAGCGCGCCCGTGACGGGTCGTTGAAACTGGAAGACCTGACCGGCGGCACCTTCAGCATCACCAACGGCGGCATCTACGGCAGCCTGATGTCCACCCCGATCCTGAACCCGCCGCAATCCGCCATCCTGGGCATGCACAAAATCCAGGACCGCGCGATGGTCGTCGGCGGCAAGATCGAAATCCGCCCGATGATGTATCTGGCGCTGTCCTACGACCACCGCATCGTGGACGGGAAAGAAGCCGTGTCCTTCCTGGTTCGCGTCAAGGAGGGCGTGGAGGACCCCCGCCGCCTGCTGCTGGACCTGTGATTTCGCCGAAGTAGCGACCACCCCTTCGCCATCGTGGCGGGCGCCTGGCCTGCCACGATGGCCGGGCCACGCGTTAGGAACTGTCGATCATGAGTGAGTCCTTCGATCTTATCGTCATCGGCTCCGGCCCCGGCGGGTACGTCTGCGCCATACGCGCCGCCCAGCTCGGTC
>JAKBCJ010000496.1 GCA_021807975.1 Pseudomonadota bacterium
CGCGAAGTTCCGCAAGGCGCTAAAAAAGGTGCTACCTGACCTGAGTATCGAGATCGTCAAGCGGTCCGATACCGCCAAGGGCTTCGTGGTTCTGCCGCGGCGATGGGTGGTGGAGCAAACCTTCGCCTGGCTGAATCGCTGTAGCCGTCTGACCAAGGATTTCGAGAATCTACATCGTTCCGCGTTAGCATATATTAGGCTGGCTTCGATCCGGTTGATGGTACGGAAGCTATGTAATTCCAATGGTTAGATTTCGGACGGACTCTCAGAGTCCTGGCACTTCAAGACGGAAATTTCGTGTCGGGTGACTGGGATGGCGGGATTGATCTGAGGGATAGCTCCTCGGGGCAGGTGCGGTTCCCCTTCAAAGGAAAGCATCGGTATCAGGTCGGAGGTCTCGCACTGCTGCCAAGCGGACGGATTTGTTCAACCGGAGCTGACGGCACGCTTCGCGTGTGGGACGTTGCGACCGGGCAAGAATTGTATCGCCTCGAGGGCCACGGATCTTGGGTCGGTTGCGTTGCCGCATTGACGAATGGACGCGTGATATCGGCCGGTGTCGACCTCAGCATTCGCATCTGGGACATTGGAGCAGCCCCCATTCGTTATCGCTTCGAGAAGCATGACTATTGGCCGACCGACTTAGCGGTATTCCCAGACGGACGAGTGGCATCCGTCAGCCTCGACCAAACCATCCGCGTTTGGAACATTGAGACGGGACGGGAGCTCAAAAAACTCGAACTAAAACCGCTTGAGACACGGGCTATTGCAGCACTGTCAGACGATCTCATAGCTTACGGATGTTTCCGTACCATAACCATCTGCAACGTCATATCGAAAGAGAAGCTGCGCATTTTCGACGCTCACGAAACCTGGATTCATGGCCTCACCACGCTGCCCGCTGGCCGTTTCGTATCCGCCGCCGAAGACCGAACGATTGGACTTTGGGACGCCATCACCGGGAAGCAGCTTCAGCGTTTTTCTGGTCACGGAGACGCGGTCCGAAGCGTCGCGGCGCTACCAAACGGACAAATAGTTTCTGGAAGCGCGGATCGGACGCTCCGCATCTGGGACATCACCACAGGCAGGGAGGTGCGCCGCCTGGAGGGCCACGAGAATATCGTAACAAGCGTTGCGGCCGCGCCCGGCGACCGAATCGTCTCAGCCAGCTTCGACCACACGGTTAGAATATGGGACACGACGACTGGACGGGAAGTCGGCCGCATTAGTGGGGCCGAGAACCGGATAACCAGGGTTTTGGCACTCCCGGACGGCCGGATCGTCTCAATAGGCAATGACGTCGTAGTGTCCGTGTGGAACATCGATACCGGCGAGCCAATTGGCCGGCTCAGCCTCGACGCCTCCACTTGGTCTGCGGCTGCCCTGTCTGGTAACCGCCTCGTCGTTGGCGATGGCCTGGGCCGGCTTCACCTTGTCGGTATCGCGTGAACCTGGGGTGGGCCACCTAGCCGACACGGCTTGGGGTCGCTACCTGCTGTCGAAATCTTTCAGGGACGAGCCTCTGCTTGTTTTAATCGGACACCTCGAAGCGGCATTTCCCTCTCATCGGCATAGCCTTACTTGTAGCGGCCAATCGCGCTTCATCCGTCTGTGCGCAGTTGGCCGGGACTGCGCCCGGCCATGAAGGATGGGGAGGGTCGTGTTCCGCTAACACGTTTTCCTGCCAGGTATCAGTGGGACGAATGCGATTGCCGCCCTGTTTTAACGCTCATGGGACGCCGCCCGCCAGGACGATGAAGGCCCGGGCGTCAATCCGTCCGCGACAAGTGCTCGATGAAAAAGTCCATCAGCGCCCGAACGCGTGCCGGCTTGGGTCCATTCGGCGGGGTCACCAGATACAGGCTTGACCGTGTGCCGGACCAGCCGGTCAGCACCGGTTCCAGTAGGCCCTCGGCCACTTGCTGCCGAGCGATGAATTCGTGAAGGGCGGCGATGCCGGGGCCGGCGATGGCGGCGGGCATCCGCTGTTTTCCTATGTTGCGCTTGACGCGAAGTTAGGCAGCCCCTAAGTTCGTTGGGTAGCGTTGGGCGGAGAATACGCACGTCCGGCGCCAGTATTATGAAGGGCGCCTGTGGGCGCCCTTTGTCGTTTGCTGGAGGGTTAAGGTGCAGCGGACCGCGGTATTCGTTGACGCTGGCTATTTGTTTGCCCAAGGATCGGTCCTATTGACGGGCACTCAACATCGGCGCGAGCTGCTTTCTCTATAGCATTCCCAAGGCCGTCGCTGCCCTCTCCGCGGTCGCAAACGATCAGTCGCGGCAGCCGTTGCTGCGGATATATTGGTACGATGCCATGGTTCTGGGCCGTCCAACCCGCGAGCAACTGGCTCTCGCGGATTTTCCCGACGTGAAAATTCGGCTCGGACAGGTTAACTCGGCGGGCGAGCAGAAGGGCGTCGATGCCCTGATTGTAACCGACATGATCGAGCTTGCTCGCAACCATACGATGTCCGATGCCGTTCTCCTCAGCGGGGACGAAGATGTGCGGGTCGGCGTTGTACTGGCTCAGCAGTTTGGCGTCCGGGTCCATCTGCTGGGCATTAGCCCGGCGAGGGCCAACCAGAGCCGTTCATTGCAGCAAGAGGCGGACACAACGGTTGTGTGAGATGCCCCGATCGTCCAGAGGTTCCTGACCTATGCCCCACCCGTGACGCCGCCGCCCGCGATGGTCGCCGCCGAGGGGCTGGCTCTCGATGTCGTGATAGAGCCACTTGTTACGGCTTTGCTTACCCCCGACCTTGCGGCGCTTAAGGCGCAGTTCGCGACGACTGCACAGGTCCCGGCCGAACACGACAAAGCCTTGCTGCGCGTCGGACGTACTCACTACGGTCAAGCGACCTTGTCCGCCAGCGAACGTGCCGCGCTTCGCGGCGCCTTTGTTCGGTTAGTCATCGCGCAATAACAAGCAGGCGCTCATCCGAAGCCGGGCGGCCCCGGCGAATACCCATGGGCCGTTGCTAAACAGGCGAGCCGCCCGACGGACGGCTGCGGGCCTTTCAGCGTCGTGGCGGGCGCGGGCTCATGGGCGTTAAAATGGGGCGGCGAGCCTTTGGGTTTTCCGCCCCGCCGGTGGATACGATAACACATTGGCAGGAAGCGGCTTTTGCCTCTCACTGGCACGGGCTGGCTGGTCGCGGCCAACCGGGCTTTTGCCGTCTGTGCGCAGATGGCAGGAACACGCCCGGCCACGACGGATGGGGAGGGTCGTGTTCCGCCAATACGTTTTCCTGCCAGGTATCAGTCGGACGAATGCGGTTGCCGCCCTGTTTTAGCGCTTATGGGGCACGGCCCGCCATGACGATGAAGGCCGGGGCGTCAATCCACCCGCGACAGATGCTCGATAAAGAAGTCCATCAGCGCACGCACCCGCGCCGGGCGGGGTCCGTTCGGCGGGGTCACCAGAAACAGGCTGGACCGTGTGCCGGACCAGTCGGTCAGCACCGGTTCCAGCAGGCCCTCGGCCACGGGTTGCCGAGCGATGAATTCGGGAAGGGCGGCGATGCCCAGGCCGGCGATGGCGGCGGGCAGCAATGCCTCC
>JAKBCJ010000497.1 GCA_021807975.1 Pseudomonadota bacterium
GCATCTCAAGATCGTAGTCGCTCCAGCCCAGCAATTCTCCGACCGGGTGGGCGGCAAAAAATTCCGGTCCGCACCGGTCCCGGGTCAGCTCCCAGATCGTCGATTTGGCGCCGTTTTCACAGAACTCAAAGAGATGCGGATGGGCCGGCTTTCCCCACGCGCAAGACGAGCACATATACCCTTCAGGCTTGTTCTGGCGCGCCAAGGTTTCAAGTATGGCCGGACTGGATAGTTCGCGGGAAAAGACCCGAATCATGCCCTTCAGCGACCCCCACCCGCCGGTGGCGCCATCGTAGTGCTTTGTCTCGATTGGTGTGTCTTCCATCGATTCCCTCCAATCCTCCCGGGTGGCGACCGTCGCAGGCGCGGTTGCGCGCGGCACTTCGACGATGCGGATTGAACGGGATGACTGGCCCGGGGTCGCAACACAATTTGGACAGAGCCGGACGCCCGGGGTCTGTCGGGGAACGGGGTCGTGCCTGATGGCACCGTCTGCCGAATCCATCGGTTTGTCGCTGCAAGGGGCCGCGAAGCGTATCCTTGGGATCGGATGAAACCGGAATCTTTATAATCTGGACAGCGTGCGCGGCTGAAGTGAGCGGACCGACGCCGAATGTTCCCGGCGCAAGCCGCGGATTGACTGTAGCTCAATGAACGGTTCGAGTTTACGCGGTTACGCACCTACAGTTATCGACCCGGCTAAAGCCCATAGAGCTGCCTGAACCAACCGACGAAAGCCGTTGCCCCATTGGCGCTGGCGTCGAGAATTTTCCTGGTCAGGGCGAGGCCGAAACTGGTGCCCGGCGGATCCTGCCAGGCAAGCCAGGTATGAATGCGGGCCTTATCGTGGTGGGAATCCCCGCAGGGCGCCCCAAGCGTGCGCGCCTGTTCGAACGATGCCGTGGCATGGTCCCATAACGCGGACTCCGTTTCCGGGACCAGGAATGCCAGGAACGTTTCCAGCATCCCGGCCGATCCGCAATCGGGCATCAGCCACAAGCCGACCCGAAGCCCGTCGGGATTCTCCACGATCAGGCCCGTCGCGGGCATGGCATCGGGCAGATCGCGGAAACGGCGGACCGTTAGCTGGTCTCGGAACCATGACCATCGCCGCCCGGGCTCATCGTCGGCGTCTATCATGATGCCAAGAGCCTTGAGCCCGGGCTGCTTCAACAGGTCCCCAAGAAAGGGCGCCTTCATGATCGCACCGACGCCCTGCAAGGGTTTGATGAATACGGGTGGGTCGACCTTCCGATCGGGCCAATCGATACCGTTCCTCTTCATCAGTTCCACGACGGCATATAGGTCGTCCGGCCCCTCGACCAGCAATTGCCTCGGCGGAACCCCGGCCATGGTCAGCGGACCTCTATCCGGTGTTCCGCCGCGGCCCTGATTTCAGCCTCGGAATACGCGATCGACTGAGTGCGCCCGGCTTCGATCCGCTGGATGGTGACATCGCTGGCGTTTTCATCGTCGCGGCAAATCGACGCCAGACTGTAAACACAGTCCTCGCTGTGCGTCGTCGCGAAGACTTGGATGTCCAGGCGTTCGGCCGCATCGTAAACCAGACGCCACATGTCCGCCATGACCGTGTGATGGAGGCCGGTGTCGATCTCATCGACAAGCAACATGCCGCCTTTACAGCGGGCCAGAACCACCGCGAGGGTGAGCATCCGCCAGACACCGTCGCCCAGACTGCCTAACGGCAGGCGGCGGCTTTCATTCGCGCACCGGACAACGAAACCCTCGCGAGGCCCGGCGGTGGCCGCGGAGGCCAAGGACCGGATATCCTCGATCGCCGGGTCGATCGCTTTCAGCATTGCAACCACCAGACCCTCGTCACCGTTTAGCTGAACTTCGTCCCATAACCGGACAAGATCGGCTGTTGAAACGCCTTGGGTAGAAACAAACTGAACCAGCCGGATCGACTTCGCTTCCCGAGGCCGCGCCATTTGACTGAACATCACGGCCACATCGAATTCCAGGCCACCGCGAGCGCTTAGATTCACAATACGTCCAGCGTTGGCCGCTCGAATCGATAGCGAAAGACGGCTCCCGACCGGGGGGGCTTCGGTCGCCTCGACTGCAAAATCCTCATCGCGCGGACGCGATCCCCGTTCATCTACCCGGATCGACAATCCCTCGCCTTTGTCTGCATCGGGCGTTACGGAGATACCGCTGTTAACCGTGAGGTCATGGCCATGGAAAAGATGAGAAACATCTGCCTCCAGGCGCGATTCCGGAAAGCGCTGGTCACGAAAAATTTCGCCCCGGCGAATGCAATTGCCCCATAGACCAGCTGGATCGCCCCCAGTCCCCAACAAATATAGCGCCTCAAGCACAGTCGTCTTGCCGCTGTTATTCCGGCCGACGAGCAGATTCACCCGGCCGAGATCGTGCATCTGGAACTGGGCGAAGCCTCTATACCCCTCGATACTGACCGACCGGAACATGATGCCTTTCGTCCGTCTGGGGCGGATCTGAATATTGTCCGAGTAAGGTTAGCTTAAACCGCCCCAAAACGAAAACGGCGCCGAAAGCGGCGCCGTCTCCAGAAATCTCCGACGGGTCGTCGTGCCGGAAACCCGGCACCGCCGCCGTTGTCTTACAGGCTGCCGAACAGTGCCGCCGTATCGGACATACGGTTGGAGAAGCCCCATTCGTTGTCGTACCAGCCCATAACCCGAGCCATCGCGCCATCGACGACGGCGGTCTGGGTCGCGTCGAAGGTGCAGGACGCGGGATTGTGGTTGAAGTCGATGCTGACCAGCGGCGCCTTGTTGTAGTCCAGGATCCCGGCCAGTTCGCCCTTAGCGGCGTCCTGCATCGCGGCGTTGATCTCTTCCTTGGTGGCCTGCTTCGACAGGTTCACGTCCAACGACACCAGCGACACGTTCGGCGTCGGAATGCGAATCGCCGTACCGTCCAGCTTGCCCTTCAGTTCCGGCAGCACCAGCCCAACGGCCTTCGCCGCACCGGTGGAGGTCGGGATCGCCGACACCGCCGCCGCGCGGGCGCGATGCAGGTCCTTGTGCAGTGTGTCCACGGTGTTCTGATCGCCGGTATAGGCGTGGATGGTCACCATATAGCCGCGCAGGATGCCGAACTTCTCGTGCAGCACCTTGGCCATCGGCGCCAGGCAGTTCGTGGTGCAGGACGCGTTGGAGATCACCGTCATGTCCCGGGTGATCGTCTTGTGGTTCACGCCGTAAACGATCGTTGCATCGACCTCATCGGCCGGGGCGGAGATCAGCACCTTGCGCGCGCCGGCCGTCAGCAGCGCCGAGGCCTTCGCCTTGCTGGCGAAAATCCCGGTACATTCCAGCGCCACATCGACGCCCTGATACGGCACCTTGGTCGGGTCGCGTTCGGCGGAAACCTTCAGCGGGCCATACACCTTGCCATTATGGCGGATGGTGATCGTGTCCCCGGCGACCTCGATCTGACCGGGGAAGCGGCCATGCACGCTGTCATACGCGAACAAATGCGCGTTAGCCTCGACGCTGCCAAGGTCGTTGATGGCAACGGGGACGACATCGTCCCGGCC
>JAKBCJ010000498.1 GCA_021807975.1 Pseudomonadota bacterium
CCTGTCGCGGCACCGCCGGTCGAGACCGTCGTGGCAGACGCACGCCCGCCACGACGATGAGAGGTTGACGGTCTCCGTCAAAGGATTGGTTTGTTTCGCCGCAGGCCCCATCGGCACGCCATGACAAGCACGCCGGTCCGGGTTACACAGTCGTTATGCGTTACCGCGTCCAACACACCACCCGCTATGCGTACGGCACGCCGGTCGAACTCGCCGCCCATATGGTGCACCTGCGCCCCCGGCCTCAACAGTGGCAAACTGTCCTGTCGGAACGGATTATCGCCGATCCGCTGCCCGCGCGCCGCCGCGACGGGGTGGATCATTTCGGCAACTACGTGACATGGCTGTTCATGGACATGCCGCATGCGGATTTCGAGGTAACCTCGGAATCCGTGGTCGAGGTCGATCGCCCGCCACCGCCCGATGCCGCGACAACCCCGGCATGGGAGGATGTCGTGCAGGCGGCGAGCACGGCCGAGGGCTGGAAGGCGGTGGAATTCCGCTTCCCCACACCGATGGCGCCGCTGGACCCGGCCGCCCGGGCGTATGTCAGCACATCCTTCAGCGAAGGCCGCCCGGTACTGGACGCGCTGCTGGATCTGAACAACCGGTTCTATTCCGAATTCCGCTTCCGCTCCGGCGTCACCACGATCTCCACCCCCGTGTCGCAGGTGATGGATCGGAAAGAGGGTGTCTGCCAGGATTTCTCCCATGCCATGATCGCGGGACTGCGCGGGATTGGCATTCCGGCGCGCTATACTTCCGGCTATATCCGGACCAGGCCGCCGCCCGGGCAAGTGAAGCGCCAGGGCGCGGACCAATCCCACGCCTGGGTCGGCGCCTGGCTTGGCCCTGAACACGGCTGGATCGATGTCGATCCCACCAACGGCATCGTCATCAAGGATGAGCATGTGCTGCTGGGCTGGGGCCGCGATTTCAGCGATGTCAGCCCGGTGCGCGGGGTGATCCTGGGCGGCGGCGACCATGTCGTCACGGTCGGCGTCGATCTGGAGCCCTTGGAGGACGAGGAAGCCGCATGACCGCGATCCGCATTCTGTCCACCCTCGCCGTCATGGGGGCGATGAAAGACCTGACGGCGCGCTATGAAGCCGAAACCGGGGTCTCGATCCAGGTCGATTTCGCACCCACCGTGGCATTGCTGGAACGCCTGCGTGCCGGTGATGCCGCCGACATCGCGATCCTGACCGCACAGGGCATCGACGACATGATCGCGGAGGGCACGATGCGGCCGGCTTCGCGCACCGATATCGCGCTGTCTTTCGTCGGGATCGCCGTCAAGGCCGGTGCGCCGAAGCCCGATATCGCCACCGTCGCTGCCTTGCGAACCGCTCTGCTCGCCGCCCGGTCGGTCGCGTATTCGAAGATCGGCGCCAGCGGGATATTCTTCGCCGGTCTGCTGCAACGCATGGGGATCGCGGATCGGGTGAACACCTTGGTCGTGCCGTCCGGCTTCACCGCCGAACGGCTGATCGGCGGTGAAGCCGATCTGGCGGTACAGCAGGTCAGCGAATTGCTGGTGGTACCGGGGATCGAAGTGGTCGGCAAACTGCCGGCGGAAATCGGCACCGTGGCCACGTTCTCGGCCGGTCTGCTGACGGCATCGGTGCAACCGGACACGGCGGCGGCGCTGCTGCGCTTCCTGGCCTCACCGGGGATCGCGGACGTGCTGCGGCGAAGCGGGCTGGAACCGGCGCCGATCTGTTAGACCGGGCAGCGCTCTCGGTCAGCACCGAGGCCAAAATCCGCTGGATGCACGATGTCTTCGGCAATTCCATCACCATCGCCCGGTTCGATGAGCCGGCGTCCGGACTGCGCGTGGACTCCAAATTCCACACCGACCATTTCCCGCTGGCGGAAGCCAAGCTGGAGATCGAGGCCTAAGCCGGGAATGCCCGTTCAGTTACGATCCGGCGGAAATCCCCGAGATCGGCCGCACCGCCGAACGGCATCATGCCGCCCCGGACCGGCTGGTGGATGTGAAGGCGCGGATTCGTCGAGGAGGGCAGCACCAAGGGCGAGACCATGGGCATACTGTCCACGCGATCAGATGGGCACCCATAGCCCGGCCTGCCCCCCGGAGCGTCCGGAGCGGGAAAGCCGCCGCCACGGAAGCTTCTATGTGCGTCCGCGGAAGAACGCCCGTATCTCCGCCGCCAGCGCATCCGGCTGTTCCATCGCCGCGAAATGTCCGCCCTTTTCCATCACCGTCCAACGCTGGATATTGGTGTACATCTGCCTGGCGATGGATTGCGGCGGGCGGATGATTTCGCGCGGAAAGGCGCAGTAGCCCATCGGCACGTCCACCGTTCCGCCGCTTGGAATCGGCCACGGCCCATGCATCCGCGAATAATACGGCCAGAACGACGAACCGATCGCACCGGTGAACCAGTACAGCGAAATATTCGCCAGCAGATGATCGCGCCCGATAACTGATTCGGGATCGCCGCCGCAATCGGTCCAGGTGCGGAACTTCTCGGCGATCCAGGCAGCCAGCCCGGCCGGCGAGTCCGTCAGGCCGTACGCCAAAGTTTGCGGCTTGGTGCCCTGAATCCACTGATACCCGGTTTCTTCCTTCAGCCAGTACGCCAGTTCTTCAAAGTACCGGCGCTCCTCCTCCGTCGGGTGCGCCGGCGGCGCGCGATCGCGCTGAATGGTCAGCAAGTTGATATGGATACCGATGACATTCGCGGCGTGGGCAAACCCCAGCCGGGACGCGGTAAACGCGCCGTAATCGCCGCCCTGGGCCGCATAGCGCCGGTAACCCAGCACATCGGTCATCAACGACGCGAAACAGGCGGCGATATCCTCGATGCTGAAACGCTTCTGCCCGGGCGAGAACGACAGACCGTAGCCGGGCAAGGACGGCGCGATCACGGTGAACGCATCCGCCGGGTCGCCGCCGAAGCGGGCCGGATCGGTCAGGCGCGGAATGATCTCGGTGAACTCGAACACCGAACCCGGCCAGCCGTGCATCAGCAGCAGCGGAGTCGGCGACGGCCCCTTTCCCGGTACATGCAGGTAATGCAGATCGACGTCCGGCATCCGCACCTTGAATTGCGGAAATGCGTTCAGCACAGCCTCTTGCGCCCGCCAGTCGAACTGGTCCTTCCAGTACGATACCAGTGCTTTCATGTAACCCAGGTCGGTGCCGTAGGCCCACGGCGCGTCGGGCGCCTGATCCGGAAACCGCGTCAGCCCCAGGCGGGTGCGCAGATCGTCTATGTCCTGACCGGAGACCGCCAGGGTAAAGGGAACCGGTACGGGTGCCATCGCGCTGTCCTCGGATATGACGAAGTTAGGCCAGTTTGGTACTTTGCCAGGTCACCATTTGCCAGTTGCCGCCGCGATTGGCGTACACATCGACAAACCTGACACGGAACGACATGGCGTTGCCGCCCGATGTCACCTCGATCGCCGCCACCCCGGTCAGCACCACCGAATCGCCCAAATCTTGCGCCGTCACCTCCGACGGCACCACAGAGCGGTACACCGTGGCGCCGGATTCCATCGCTCCG
>JAKBCJ010000499.1 GCA_021807975.1 Pseudomonadota bacterium
GGGCACGCGCTGCCGGTTTCGCGGTGAAGATCTGCCCACGAGCGATTTTCCACCATGCCACAACGAACCGCCCCGAAAGCGAAACCACGCGGCGCTTCTTCCTTGAATCGGGTGCGCTGCTTGCGCACAAGTGGCGGGGCAAGGAATTCCTGACCGGCTTGGAACAGGAGTGCAAGGCCCGGGGCGTAAAGTTGCCTTCGCTCGGAGGTGAAATCGTGCCGGCCGAGTGGGCCGACATTCCCGACTTCTCCCGCCTGTTCAGTTTCGCTCCCACTCGGTGGTGATAACCATGCAACGTCCCGAAACCATTGATGTAGTGATCCGCTTCCACGATGCCCGGCGCCTGGCGGAGTTGGAGCGCGCTGTATTTTCACTGGTCATGCAGCGCTACAGGCCCATCAACATCGTGCTGGTCACACAGCGCTTCACCGAAGAGGCCATCGAAGAAACGCGCGATTACCTGTCCGCCGTGCTTTCCATCAACGACGCGCCGTCGCTCCAGATTGTGAATTTCTCTGAGCCAGAGCCGAAGGACGCCCGCTCGATTCTGATTAACGTGGGCATCCAGCATGGCGCTGGACGGTACCTCGCCTTTCTTGACTACGATGATTGCCTGTATCCGGAGGCTTACGAGCTCCTGGTGTCGCGGGTCCGGGACACCGATGCGGCCATTGCCTTCGGCGGCATCGGGCTTCATTACCTTGACATGTTCCCGGCCTTTTCGCACCGGACAGGCGGCGCGTTTCCGTTCAAGGGGCAAGGTCTTTTCGACCTGTTCGAGGAAAACTTCTGCCCGATCCACAGCTTCGTCATTGACCGAACCAAGCTGCCGACACACGAATTGTTCTTCGAACCGTATATGTATCGCAATGAGGACTACGACTTCCTCTTGAGGGTCTGCGCGCGGCATCTGGCTGACTTCACGCACTGCAGGACCATCATAGGCGCCTACAGCCTCAAAAACGACGGCAGCAACACGACCCTGACAGAGAGCGCGGCAACCGAGAGTACGCGCCGGAGTTGGGATGACGCCAGTGCCTTTGTGGAAGGCCGCCGACGCACAATGCCGCTCGCGGCGGTGGTTCAGCGCTCGCTTGGCCTGCAACCGGATCCAAACCTGACGATCCGCGGTCTTCTGGATCGGGGGCGGGATGCGTTGCCGCTCAAGCTGCTCAAAGCCTGACGGCCGTTCCCGCTCGGCCTGACCGAACGCAAAGCGGCGGCGGCCTGGCAGCAAAGCTATGACTGCCACGGCCATGGCTGGCATTCAGCATTTGGCCCTGCCGGAGACGCTGTATCTCATTGGCCAAAGCGACGCCGGTCCCTTCGGGCAGCGCAGCCTAGCCGAAGGGTGTTCTGCCACGCTTGCCGCCGGGCCTGTTCTGGCGGTCCGATCAAGCCTCTGCGATCAGGTCCGCATGTAGAGCGAGACCGCATTGCCTAAGAAGAAGCCCCGCTTCTTTTCCTCCGCCAGCGGCATCGGCAGCACATGGGCGGGATCGTCGTAATCCCAGTGCGGATAATCGGTGGCGAACAGCAGCCGGTCCCAGCCGATCCAGTCGATCGCATCCAGCACATGCGTTCGGTGGGCGGGTTCCTCCATCGGCTGGGTGGTCAGCCAGACATGATCGCGGATGTACTCGCTGGGCAGCCTCTTCAGATGCGGGGTTTCGGCCTTCAGCCGGTGCCATATCTTGTCCAGCCGCCATGCCAGCGGGGGAACCCAGGCGAACCCCGCCTCGATCAGCACCAGGCGCAGGTTCGGGACACGTTCGAACACGCCCTCGATCACCATGGAGGTCAGGAAGGACTGGCTGGACTGGGCGTGGCCTACCATGTCCTCGATATAATAGGATGGCCAGCCGCCGCCGCTGACGGGATAGCCGCCGAAACCGAAGGCATGCACGCCCACCGGCAGGCCCGCCGCGGCGGCGGCTTCATAGATTTTCCAGTAGCGCTTCTGACCCGGCGGTTCGCTGGTGCGGCTGAGCATCAGGACCTGGACGAAATGCGGATCCGCGGCATAGCGCTCGATTTCGGCAACCGCGGCCTCGGCGTCTTCGTATGGAACGACGATGGAGCCCCTTAGGCGCGGTTCGGGAATCAGCCATTCGTGGAGCTGCCATTCGTTCATGGCGTGACAGACGGCGGCACCGAATTCGCGGTTCTGGAAGCTTTGGCCGTTGTCGCCGGTGGCGTTGAGGATCCCCAATACGCAGTTGTTGGCATCGAGAAGCTGTTCGCGCAGGAACGGGAGCGAACTGCCGGGGCGGCCACCGGGCGGCCACGCATCGCGGCGGGCTGCGTTGGGCTGGCCCTTGGGATAGGCCGGACCGGCCTGATAGGCCTGACGCGGGCGGGAACCGAACATACGCATATGCTCGATCCAGTGCTGCGACAGATAGGGATGCAGCGCCTTGTCGCCGTTGCGCTGCGGGTGGATGTCGCAGTCGGCGGTGGCGGGTTTCGACTGGTTCGTCGTCCGGGGCAGCGGCTGTTGGGCGATTTGGACGTTCATCGTGCCATCTCCGTCAAGCGGGGACTTGATTGAGGGTCAATGTCGGCGTTTCGGGGGTGGTTGTCCATGGCAACGGGGCGAGGCACACGATCATGCGTCCGGGGCAATGTTTTGGGTTTGCGTCTGGCTTCCGGTCTGTTATCAACCGGCCTCTGTCGCTGGAGAGATGGCCGAGCGGCTTAAGGCGCACGCTTGGAAAGCGTGTGTACGTGAAAGCGTACCCAGGGTTCGAATCCCTGTCTCTCCGCCAGTTACCGACTATTCTTTTATTCCAACTTCCGAATGATCCCGGAGACGAAGTCCGCGGCGGTCCCTGTGTGTTTCAGCTTTCCGGTGGACCATGTGCAAAGCGCGATTGACCGTCAGAACGCTGGCCGCACCGACGCTCTGCATCCTCAACGGAACATTGTGCGAAACGGCTGCCAGGTCGCCGAGTTGACGACTTGAATCCGAACAGTTCACCCAACATACCGGCCCGTCAGAGCGTGCGGTCCAGCAGCATGCTTCCGACGGCGAGCGCGCGATCCGCTGATCGTCACGACGATGCGATAGCCGCGCACGGGCGCGATTTACCGATAGATTTTTTTTTCGTGTTGCCATTATGACACAAGATTAACCGCTCCGCCGGGGGAACGGTTAACTCCCGTGCCTCATGTTTGGATCGTCGCTTCTACGGTCTCGCGTTCCGCGCCGCCGCAGAAGCTCCGCCGACAGCACCTTTCGGGAAAGATCGACCGATATGAACACCCAGACCCAACGCCATCCCCTTCGTCGCGCAGCATTGGCCGCGACCCTGCTCGCCGGCACCAGCCTGGGCGGATTCGCCCTCGGGCACGCCGCGTGGGCCGACAGCACCACGCCGGTCAACCCGTCGGGCACGCAGCTCCAGGCCCGGACCCTGCCCGATTTCAGCGACCTGGTCACCCGGGTGAAGCCGGCGGTCGTGTCCGTCACCAACAAGATGCAGCCAACCGAAGCGGCGATGGAGGAAGACCAGTCGGACGGCCAGGG
>JAKBCJ010000065.1 GCA_021807975.1 Pseudomonadota bacterium
GGCTTAGCGGCTACGCGCTCCGTCTTGCCCCCGCCTCAGACCCTCCCGATGCAAATTGTACAGCCCGGCCGCCGCGACGATCGCCGCGCCGAACACCGTGCTGACTGATGGCACCTCCCCGAACACGACATACCCGGCAGCGCCGCCCCAGATCAGCATGGTGTATTCGTAAGGTGCCAGCGCCGACACCGGCGCCAGGCCATAGGCAACCGTGAACACGCAGTGCGCCAACCCGCTGGATATGCCCAGCCCGGCCAGCACCAGCCAGATACCCAGCGCCCCGGTCAGCCCCGGCGGATACAGCGCAAGCAGGCCGAAACCCGTCAACCCGTGACAGGCCATCAACCAGAACGCCTGACATTCCGCTGTTTCCGTGCGAGACAACTGCCGAGCCATGATGCGGGTGATGGCCATGCTGACGATGCCGGCCATCAGCAACGGCAGTGCGGGGTTCCACAGCGATCCACCCGGCCGCAGCATCACCAGCACGCCACCAAACCCCAACAGCGTGGACAGCATCCGCCGCCAGCGGATCCGCTCCCCCAGCATCGGGATCGCCAGCACCGTCATGATCAGCGGCGCGGTGAAGCCAAGGGCATAGGTGTCGGCCAGTTGCATGTAACGCCACGACAAGTACCACGCCGCCGTGGTGAACGACGACAAGGCGCCCCGCAGCAGGACCGTCCGCCACCGCACCGGGACAATCCGCCGCCATCCCCCGGCATCGGATCGGTACACGGTCACCGCCAGGACCGAGGCCGCGCCGAACGCGCCGCGCCACATCAGTGCCCAGGCGACTCCGGTGGATAGAATGGCCCACTTCGCCGATGCATCCCCCAGCGCCAGCACCGCATAGGACAGCGCCACCAGCCCGATACCGCGGATGGTATCGGCGGCATTGTCGGTCAGCACCCGTTCGGCGGCGACGGCTTTAGACAAGACGATCCCCATTGGTTGTTACCAATCACTTGCGGCCAAACCCGCCACAAGGCAATCACCGCGCATGGAACCAGCCGAATACACGCTGATGGACGAGGCCGAGGGCCAGATGTGGTGGTATCGCGCTCTCCATATGCGATTGCTCGACGCCCTGGCGCCGGCCCACGGCCAGATACTGGACGCCGGCTGCGGCACCGGCGGGTTTCTGGCCGTGCTCGGCCGCGCGCGCCCCGACCTGATCCGCTTCGGCGTGGAATGGGACCCAACCGCCGCCGCCCGAACCCGAAGCAAGTCGGCCGCCCTGACCGCCCGGGGCAGCGTCAACACACTCCCCTTCGCCGCCGCCGCCTTCGATGCGGTGGTCAGCGCCGACGTCCTGTGCCACGCCGCCGTGGACCCGGGCACAACGCTGAAGGAGTTGCGTCGGGTGCTGAAACCCGGCGGCCGGCTGGTGCTGAACCTGCCCGCCTATCAATGGCTGATGTCCGCCCACGACAGGCAGGTGCATAATGCCCGCCGGTTCACTACCCGCGGTGCCGCTGCGATGCTGCGGGACGCCGGTTTCGCCCGTATCCAAACCGGCTACTGGAACGGCCTGCTGCTGCCGCTGATGATCGCCCAGCGCAAGGTTCTCGCTCGTGGCGATTCCGTGTCCGACGTCGCCCCGTTTCCGCCATGGCTGGATGCAACCTTGTACGCCATCACAAAAATCGAAAGGCGCCTGCCCGTCCCGCTTCCCTTCGGCGGGTCAGTGCTGGCAATAGCAGAGAGACCATGAACGACACCGTCACCCTGATCGATACCGCCCCCCCGCTTGAAACAGCCCTGCCCCGGACCACGCGTCCCGGCCTGTCCATCGTCGTGCCGGTCTATCGCGGCGCCGCCACCGTCGGGCGGCTGGTCGATGCGCTGTCCGACCTGGACCCCGAAGGCGGGTTGGAGGTCGTTCTGGTCAACGATGGCAGCCCCGACAACTCGGCCGAGGTATGCCGCGACCTGCTGACCACCGCCCGTGTTCCGGTGCTCTATATCGAACATGCCCGCAACTACGGCGAGCACAACGCGGTCATGACCGGCCTGCGCCATGTCAGCGGCGATTACATCATCACCATGGACGACGACCTGCAAAACCCGCCCGAAGAGGTCATCAAGCTATACGACCATGCCCGGAAGGGAAACTGGGACGTAGTGTACACCCGATACGCGGTGAAACAGCATGAGGGCTGGCGCAACCTGGGCAGCCGGTTCGCCAACCATGTCGCAGACCAGTTGCTTGACAAACCCAAAGGGCTTTACCTGTCCTCGTTCCGCTGCATGTCGGCTATGGTGGTGCGGGCGGTGACCCGGTACAGCGGCCCATACCCATATGTGGACGGGCTGATCATGCAGGTCACCCAGCGCATCGATTCGATCGAGGTCCGCCACCTCCCGCGCCTGGAAGGACGATCCAACTACACCCTGGTGCGGTTGGTGCGGCTGTGGCTGAATCTGGCCACAAGCTTCTCTCTGGCCCCGCTGCGGCTGGCGATCTTCGCCGGACTGGCCATGTCGGTCCTGGGCGCGGCCGGTGCCGTCGCCACCATCGGGGAGGCGCTGTTCGCCCATAACACCCCGTCCGGCTGGGCCTCCACGATGACCGCCCTGCTGCTGGTCGGCGGCGTGCAATCGATGATCCTGGGCGTGCTCGGCGAGTATGTCGGGCGCACCTTCCTGTCGGCGAACGGCAAACCCCAAGGCACCGTGCGGGAGATCCTGCGCAGTCCGGATCGGCTGTGAACGCCTACTGGGCGGTGCTGGCGACCGCCATCGTCACCAGCATGGCGGGTCAGACGCTGCTGAAGGCCGGCGCCGGGGCATCGTCGTTCATCGCGCAACTGTTCGACATACGCACCATGATCGGCCTGTGCCTGTACGGCGGGGCAGCGATGCTGTATATCGTGGCGCTTCGGCGGATTCCGATGTCGGTGGCCCTGCCCTGCACCGCGATCTCTTACGTCGCCGCCGCGCTGATCGGCCATTTCGCCTTCGCCGAACCGCTCGGCTTTACCCATATCGCGGCGCTGGCGCTGATTTCCGCGGGGGTCGTGCTGCTCGCCCTGGCCTGACCCGGGGGGCTACTGACCGGCCGGCGCGGCGAACGCCCGGTACACCGAGGTACTGGGCGCGAACGCTCTGTATGCCTGCGCGTGAGGTGCGAAATCCTGATACTGCGCCCGCTCCGGCACGGTGGCATTCAGGTCGCCGTTCTGCCAGCGCGCCATCACCAGCACGCGGTAAGCGTCACCCAGGGCAGGCGTTTCCGAGTGGTAGCCCGCGATCGCGCGCGACCAGTCCTTTGTCCCGCCATACAGCGTGTTGAGGAACTTCGCGGCATAGAGCGCATTCGCCCGCGGATCGAATGCTTCCTCCAGCGAGGTAAAGGCATCCGGGTGATACATCAGATTAACCTGCATGCAGCCGACATCGATCGACTGCACCCCGCGCGCCTGAAGCGCCTTGACCGCCGCGATGGCCTGCTGACGGGTCTCAAAGAACTGCCCGGTACCCTCGGCATTGATGGTCCAGGGCCAGGGACGCAACCGTCCGGTGTCGGGATCGACCCGCCCAGTCTCGGTAATGCCAATGGCGGCAAGCAGGCGCGGCGGCAGCCGTCCAACATACTCGGCAGTCGCCGCGGCGGTTTCGCACAGTGCCGGCGGATTGGCCGCGACGGGCGGTTTCGCCAGCGCCGGGCAGGCAAACAAAACAAGAACCAGCATCAACCAACGCATACGGCGGACCTCTACACGCGAACGAGTACCCCGGGCGGAAAAAAACGATCCACAGCCCGATGCCATAATATTGATTTCAAAACGGCTTCAACCAGCCCCCGGCGCGCATTTCAATCATCCCCGCATGCGATTGCGCCGCGCCAGCGGAATCCGGCCGCGAGATAGTCACGCTCCCTTTCTGATGATGAGGTGGCACGCGGTCGTGATCCCATCCGCGCGAGGTTTGGGATAACACGTCATGCGACGAAACAGGCGCCGTTCACCTCGCATATGGAAACGATCCAGCATGTCTGAAACCCGGCCCCACATACGGGAACCGCAGCCCCCGCCCGATGCCGGTGATTTCACGGGCGGGTCCGTCAGCATCGACGATCTGGCCCGCGTTCCAGCACAACGGCTGGCCAGCCTGCTGCTGGAACGCGCGGCCGAGGATCCGGCATTGCTGGGCCGGTTGTATGAAACGGTCGCGCCACGCAAGGACCCGCAACGTAACGAACCCCCGGCGATCGTCGGCCGCAGCCCTGCGATGCAGCACGTCTCGGCACTGGTGCGGCGGTTCGAACAAACCGACGAGCCCATACTGATCACGGGCGAAAGCGGCACCGGCAAGGAACTGGTGGCCCGGGCAATACACGATGGTTCCAGACGGTCCGGGGGACCGTTCGTGGCGCTGAACTGCGCTGCGATTCCGCCAGGCCTGGTAGCGTCGGAGTTGTTTGGTTACGAAAAGGGGGCGTTTACCGGTGCTTCCGCACGTAGCCCGGGTCAGATCGAGTTCGCCAACGGCGGCACGCTGTTCCTTGATGAGATTGGCGACATGCCGATTTCCCTGCAAGGCCATTTGTTACGGTTTCTGCAGGAAAGGCAGATTCGCCGCGTTGGCGGCCGTGAAACGATCACGTTGAATGTCCGTATCGTTTCCGCGACGAACGTGCGGCTGCCGATAGCCATAGCCGAAGGACGCTTTCGGGAGGATTTGTTCTACCGGCTTAATGTTCTCACGTTGTCAATTCCGCCCCTGCGTGAACGGCCCGACGATATCATTCCGCTTGCCTGCCATTTTCTGAATATCGCCCGGCGTGACTTCAACCGCGAGGTAGAGGGCTTCGCACCCGACGCGACCAGCGCCTTGCAGCGCTATCGCTGGCCGGGCAACGTCCGGGAACTCATGTCGGTGGTCCGCCGAGCGGTGGTGGTGGGAGACGGGAAGCTGATCGAGGCGGCGGCCCTGATCGGATTGGATGAACGGGCCGAACGATCGCCGAACCCGGGTGTGCCGAAACCCGGTTCCGCCGAGGAACGCACATTGCTGCTGGAGACCCTGGAGCGGATGGGCGAGAACATCACCTCTACGGCCGACGTGCTGCGCGTCTCCCGTGTCACATTATACCGTATGCTGCGCCGTCACGGCATCGTTTTGAAACGCGGACTTGCCGAAGCCCCTGTCGCCAAACGGCCGCAACACGCGCATTGACGCGTGCGCCGAACAACCGCGGGCACTGATCGCCGGCTTCGCGGAACCCGGCAACGATCGGACGGGAACACCTGAGGTTCCCCGTACCGGCTTGTGGAAAACCTCCGGTTCTATGGCCGATCCCTGATTCCAGGATACGCCACGGAATAATCGTTTCGATTGACGCAAAATCGGGCCAGATCCCCATGACGGTCCCGGGTCCGTCATGGGGATAAGGGCCCGGTGATTTCCATGAACCGGTTCGCCCATTGCGCGGCGCCCCCTTACCGCGTCGGCAGTCCACCCGCCACCCCACGATCTACTGGTTGAACAGATACTCGAAGCCGAAGCTCGGATTCGCGAATTGACCGATATACTGGTTGTAGAACTGATAAACTTCGGCAATGCCCATCTTAGGCACATACACGACGTCATACGGAGCCAGCCTTATGTCCGCATTCGGATCCTGTCCCTGACGAAGCGCTTTCCAACTGGTGGACAGGAACTCGGCCTTGTCGTCAGCCCCGCGGCGGATGACGAAAACCGACGTATCGTCACTGCTGAGCTTGGTGCCGCCCGCCCGTATGATTGCCTGCGACAAAGTCAACGTCGGTCCCACGGTGATAAACTCACCCGGGTTTGTGACTTCGCCGGCAACATAGACGCGGGTTGGCGCGAACGATTTAACCTCGACCGTCACACGGGGCTTCTGAAGATCACGGGCATATCCCTTACGTAACGTGTCCGCGAGTTCCGCCGGTGTGCGTCCATACGCCTCGGCATCGGGAACCGCGGTGGTGGAAATATGCCCGTCCGGACGGACAGTAACCTCTTCGTTCAACTCAGGATTCATAAGCAGGCGGACATCCAGCACATCGCCAATTTGAATGCGATACGCGGGCAACGCAGTCGTTGACTGCTCCAGCGGTTCGGGTTCTTCCGGCGCATAGGGCAAGGTCGGCACAGGGGAGCAGGCCGCCAATGCGACAACGGCAGCAAGTGCCACTGTTCCGGCCAGGCGGCCGCGGCGGGTTTCATTAGGTCTCTGGACTATTGTGGCGCTCATGTTTTGAACCCTTAACGGAATGTTCGAGTGTATGCTGGTTATTATCGGGGCCGGATGACACGGCCGCTTTCACTTCGCGGCTTCAATACAAGCCAGGACATCAGTCAGAGACGTTTGGGCAGACAAGACTGAACGGTCCTCGCAATCCGCCAGGCCCCAATCCGTCCCGCTTCGAACAATCAGCCAGGACGCCTGATCGCACCCATAGCGGAAAATGCCCAGGATCGGACCAGCGATGCCCATGTTCCAGAACCGATCCGACAAATCGATAACCGCATCGACATGGCGGGCCCTGGACAACCAGTTGTCCAGAATTGCCTGTTCTTCGAAACCGAGGCCGTCATACCCCGGACGGGATCGAACAACTTCATGCGCCAACGCGATCATGCAAATACGCCTCTGGCTTCATCATCAAACGGCGCCGGTTTGGCCGGCGCCGCCATACGGTCAGTGGACCGCCACAGGTGCTGGCGCGGCAACCACCCCTGGCGTGGTAACCGCCGCGCCCCCGGTCGCAAACGGATTGTTCAACATATAAGAGAAGCCGAAGTTGGGATTGGCGAATTGCCCGATATACTGGTTATAGAACTGGTAAACCTCGGCGATGCCCAGCTTGGGCACGTAAACCACGTCATACGGCGCCAGCCTGATATCCGCTTTCGGATCCTGACCCTGACGAAGGTCTTTCCACTTAGTTGCAAGGAACCGGGGCTTGTCATCCGCCCCGCGGCGAATCACGAAGACCGCGGTATCATCGCTGCTGAGCTTGGTACCGCCCGCCCGGGCGATCGCCTGCGACAATGTCAGGGTGGGGCCAACGGTGATGAATTCGCCCGGTGTCGTCACCTCACCACCGACATAGACGCGGGTTGGGGCGAAGGATTTGACTTCGACCGTCAGGCGGGGGTTCTGCAGGTCATGGGCATAGATCCCGCGTAACGAATCCGCCAGTTCGGCGGGGGTCCGGCCGTACGCCAGCACGTCGGGGGCCGCGGTCGTGGAAATATGCCCATCCGGCCGAACCGTGACCTCCTCATTCAGTTCAGGATTCAGCAGCAGCCGAACATCCAGCACATCGCCAACCTGGATGCGATAGGCCGGCAGCGTCGCCTTTGAAAGTGCCGTCGGAGCGGGTTCCAACGGCGCGGGCGGCAACGTCGGCACCGGTGAGCACGCCGCCACCACGGCCATCGCGGCAAGCGCCACGGGCCCGGCCAACCGGCCGCGCCTGGTTTCATTTCGCTCGGTGATTACAGTGACGCTCATGGTTCTTGAACCCTTATCGGAATGGTTGGAGTTCGCGGTGGATACGCCCTGGACTTGCTTGCTGATGACCGGGTCAACGCCTTCGCGGAATCCTCGTGAAGTGTTCACAAGGTTTACTACGCAATCGACGTGCCACCCGCTCAGCGGCGGAACACCGCCGGGACGGCACCGGCGGTTACGTAACGGTGCCGTCAAGTGTTCCGAGTTTTGTCACGGTCGAAGCGCAGCGCGGATGATCGTTACGGATGCACCGAAACTGGCTCGGTTTGATTGCTAAACCGGCAGCTTCGCGACGGATATTCGGCCCGCCGGCTTCCAATCTCGACGAACGACAGCCTTGATCCAGCCGGAATGCGGCGGCGATCTTGCCGCGGCCGTCAACGTCCGCCGGGGCATTTTGCCCCGATTGTGACCGCTTCAGCTTTGATGCGGTTTACGTAAATTACAACGCAACATGTTCATCACCGTCATGTCAGATGACTTGCATACCCCGCCAACGCGCCACAGGTGTCAGACTCTAAGGCGCGATTAAATGATCCAGGAGGATTTATCCGATGCCGCATGAATTTCACGACCAGCTTATTTCGTTTATGCCGAAAATGCGGGTCTGGGCCTTGGCCTTAACAAAAAACGGGGCAGCGGCGGACGATCTGACGCAGGACGTCGCGGCGAAAGTGCTGGTCGCACAAGACTGCTTCATTCCGGGTACAAATTTTTCCGCCTGGGTCCATCGCATCATGATCAACCATTTTATCAGCGGCGTCCGCGGGAGGCGGGAGTTCACCGACATGGAAAACATGCCGGAAATCGCTGTGGCGGCGTCGCACGAAGACCGCGCGGCACTGCGCGAGCTGGGATGGGCGCTGGATCGGCTGCCGCGGGATCAGCGAGAAGCCTTGCTGATGATCGTGATACACGAGAGGTCTTATGAAGACGCCGCCGAACAAACCGGCTGTGCGATCGGCACGCTAAAAAGCCGGGTGCATCGCGCCCGCCTGCAACTACGGGCGTTTCTGTCCGGCGAACCGATGAAAATAGCGGCCTGATCCCCGCCCCTCTTTTGCAGGATCATGCCTGCAACAGCAGCTCCGCGAACAGGCCGGCGTCGTCCTGAAATACCTTCAGAAGATTCCACCCGGCGTCGCGGACGATCTGGATCAAGGTTTCCTGGCGGTGCTTATAACTGTTCTCTGTATGAATCGATTCGCCTTCGCGGAAGCGAATGGCGGTGTCCGCCAGCCTGGCCTCCTGATCGCGGGTGGAGATCAGGTGCATTTCGATCCGGCTTTCGGCATCGTTCCACACGGCTTCGTGCCGGAAGCTGGCCAGATCGAAGTCGGCCCCGGCTTCCCTGTTCAACCGGCGCAGCACGTTCAGGTTGAACGCGGCGGTCACCCCCGCGGCATCGTTATAGGCTGGCAGCAACACTTTCGGGCTCTTCCGCAGATCCGCACCTAGCAGGAACCGCGCACCCTCCCCCAGCGACTGACGCGCGGAGCGCAGAAAGCCCGCGGCGGCCACCGGATCCAGGTTGCCAATGGTCGAACCGGGAAAGAAGCCCATTGCCCGTCCGGCCACGCCAGGCAGGCGCAGCGGCTGCATGAAATCCCCGACCACGGGCAGCACGCTCAGCCACGGCTGGGTGCGCGCCATCCGAACCCGCATCGCCTCCAGCGATTCCGCTGCTACGTCGATCGGCATATAGGCCGAGAACGGGCGCCCGGGCCGGTCGAGCAGAAACCGAGCCTTGGTTTCGTCACTGCCGCCGAATTCCACCAGGATGCCGTCCCGCATGCCGGACGGCACGATGTCGGTCGGCAGGGTTGGAAGCAGTGCCATTTCCGTTCTGGTAAGGTAATATTCAGGCAGTTCGGTAATCCGGTAGAACAGCCGGCAGCCTTCCTGGTCGTAGAACAGCATCGCAGGCAGTGTTTTCCGCATCGCGGTCAATCCGGGCAATGCGGCGGCAATAATATCGGCCCGCGGCAGCGGCGGGACTAACCCGGTATCGTTCGGCACGCCGGTCTCCTGTTACAGGTCTTTGGCCAGACGCAGCCCGCTGAACTGCCACCGTTTGCCGGGGTGGAAGAAATTCCGGTACGCTGGACGGGTGTGCCCGGCGGGCGTGGCGAAGGATCCGCCGCGCAGCACCATCTGGTTGATCATGAACTTGCCGTTGTATTCCCCGATCGCACCGGACGCGGGCCGGTAGCCGGGGTATGGGCGGTAGGCACTTTCGGTCCATTGCCAGACATGACCGGTCATCTCCCGCATCGCGGGGCTGGCGCTGGCAACCTCCCATTCGAATTCCGTCGGCAGGCGGCAGCCGCTCCATCGGGCGAAAGCATCGGCTTCGTACCATCCGATGTGGCGTACCGGTGCATCGGGGTTCAAGGGCGCCAGGCCGCCCGGGCCGGCTTGCACCCACCCGCCATCCGCCTGCCGCCAATGCAGCGGCGCGGTCAAGCCCGCCTGTTGGGCCGCTGCCCAGCCGTCAGACATCCAAAGCGAGGCCGTTTGGTAACCGTTATCCTGAACGAACGCCAGCCAGTCGCGGTTGCGAACCAGCCGGGACGCCAGGGCGAACGGCGGCAGATAAACCTGATGATTCGGGGTTTCGTTGTCGAAGCAGAATCCCGGTCCGGCATGGCCGACAGCGGCCATCCCAGCCTCGAAGCCGATGAAACACGGGGTCGCGGCTTCGGCGGGTTCCGTCCACCCGGCGGTGATCGCGGGGCAGAACGGATGGGCCGCGAAGGCATGCAGCATGTCTGTCACCAGCAGTTCCTGGTGCTGCTGCTCGTGATGCAGGCCCAGTTCGACAACATCCAGGACATCCGGCGGCAGACCGGGGATCGCATCGCGCATCGCCGCATCGACGTGACGCCGGTAGCGGGAAACGGCAGCGGCACCCGGCCTGGTCAGCAGGCCGCGCGACGGGCGCGGGTGGCGCGGCCCCACGGCTTCATAATAGGAGTTGAACAGATAGCCGAACGCCGGATCAAATACCTGATAACCGCGACCATGCGGCACCAGCACGAACTGCTCGAAGAACCAGGTCGTATGCGCCCGGTGCCACTTCGCCGGACTGGCATCGGGCATCGACTGAACGCACTGATCCTCCTCCGTCAGTTCCATCACCAGCGCGTCGGTGGCCGCGCGCACAGCCTGAAACCGATCGGACAGAGCTTCCACGCGGGCGGATTCGCGGTTCAGTCCAATGAAGTCCATTCATATCCTCCGGAGGAGCCTAACGCGGCGGAGGATCGCGCGATCCCACCGCTGGAACATATTGTTGTTAACGGCGCAGCTTAGAGGGACTGGACACCAGGTCAAAAAGCCACCGGATCAAGCCGGCTCACCGCCAGGCCGCCATCGGCCATCGCACCTTGGCGACGGCGGCGTCATCCGGCCACACCGTGACGTAATCCTTGCCCTGAAGCTGGGTCAGATCGGTGGCACTTTCGGCATTCTGCCCGGTAGCGTCGAATTTCACCCCGCGATATCCAACGATCATAGCGCTGCGTGGCATCGCGGTCGCGGCAAGGGCCGCACGCAACTTGTCCGGATCGGTGGAACCAGCACGGTTCAGCGCATCGGCCAGAACGAAGAACGCCTGCAAGGACCGGCCGCTGACGTCGCCTATCTCATTCCCCGTCCTCGCCTGGTAGATCGCGTTGACGCCCCGGGACAGACTGCCCTCGGGCCCCTTGCTCCAGACGCTGCGGTTGACCAGGCCCTGCGCCAGACCGCCAACGGCTGGCAGGAACGCGGGGTCGGAGAAACCGGCGGAATCGCCGACGATCATGGGCGGGACATAGGCCAGGCTCTTCATCGTGCGCATGAACAGGATCGCGTCGGAGGCGTAGCTGACGAACATCGCGACGGAGGGGTTGTTCTCTCTAAGCTGCAACACCCGGGCCGAAACGTCCGCGCCATTCGCGTTGTACGGCACCCGCATCGACACCGGGACGCCTTGCTTCTTCGCTTCCGCCGCGATTGCATCGCCGACCGAGGAGCCGTAGTCGGTATTTTCGTTGACGATCGCCAGATCCTCGACGCGGTGGCCGGCTTGCTTCTGATCGTGAAGAAAGCGCATGTAACTGTCGGCGAAGTTGCTGGCGATCGGGGTCACGCGGAAGGTGTTCTTGAAGCCGCGCGCGGTGATATTGCCCGCGACCGAGTCCGCGACCACGAACGGCACGCCGTACCGTTCCGCGACGGCGGTGGCAGTCAGCGCGCAAGATGAGTGATACGCCCCGAACAGCGCCGCGACCCTGTCGCTGGTGATCAGCTTCAGCGCCAGGCTTTGTGCCATCGACGGATCGCCGCGGTGATCCACATAGACCGGCTGGATCCTGGCTCCGCCCATACCGGGAAGACCGGGTGTCAGGCCGATGGTCAACCCTTTCAGTTCCCGATGGCCGGTGTTGACGATGTCCGCCGCGACCTCGACCGCGGCTTTGGCTTCACCGCCCGAAGCGGCGGAGTTGCCGGTCAGCGGGAACATGACCCCGACCTTGACCGGTTCGGCCGCCCTGGATCGGGCCGCGGTCAGGATCGCGGGAGTAGCCAACAGCATCGTACGGCGGCGGATCATGAGGCCCCCCGGGGATGGCGATCGCCATGCCATACCGCGAGGTGATGTTCGTTGGCAACGAAGCGGCGCCCGGGGTTGGGGAGGGGCCGGTTAGCGGTGGAGGGATGACGAGCCGATCGTCTTCCGACCCGCTGCGGGATGCGGCCAAATGCGTCGGCCGCACCGGGAGGGATCGGCGGTTTTCAGATCGAACCCGGATGCTGCCGGCGATGCCGATCCTAATCGTCCTCGACGAACGGGTTCTTGGTTCCGCGGAACTGCAACCGGATCGGCGTGCCCGGCAGCTTGAACGTGTCCCGCAGGCTGTTCACCAGATAGCGCGAGTAATCCTCCGGCGTCTGCTCCGCCCGGGTGCCGAACACCACGAAGGTCGGCGGACGCGCCTTGGCCTGGGTCACGTAGCGCAGCTTCAGGCGGCGGCCGCTGACCAGCGGCGCCTGATGAGTTTCCAGTGCATGTTCGAACCAGCGGTTCAGTTCGCCCGTCGGTATCCGCCTGTTCCACACCTCATGCGCCGCTCGGACGGCCGGCAACAGACGCTCGATCCCCACACCGGTCAGCGCGGACAAGGTGACGACCGGGATGCCCTTCATCTGCGCCAGGCTTTCTTCCAGCCGCTCCATGATCGCCTTGCGGGTGGCATTGCGGTCGGGCACCGCGTCCCATTTGTTCAGCGCGACGATGCACGCCCTGCCCTCGCGCTCCACCAGTCTGGCGATTTGCAGATCCTGGTCGTGGATGCCCTCCGCGGCGTCCAGGCACAGCACGACCACTTCGGCCATTTTCAGCGCTTCGATGGCGGAGCTGACGGACATCTTCTCCAGCGGCGCCTCGATACGGGCGCGCTTGCGCAGGCCGGCGGTATCGACGATCTCGATCTCCCGGCCTTCGTCGTCCGTCAGGATGACGGCGATGGCGTCGCGGGTCAGGCCCGGTTCGGGGCCGGTGATCTGGCGCTCCTCGCCCAGCAGCCGGTTCAGCAACGTGGATTTGCCGGCGTTCGGGCGCCCGACGATGGCCAGTTTCAGCGGCCGGTCGTCATGCGGTTCGTCCGCCGCCGGTTCCTCGGGCGGCAGCGCGTCGGCGATTTCCGACATCAGGTCGGCAACGCCCTCGCCATGTTCGGCCGAGACACCGACCGGGTCACCAAGGCCCAGCGAATATGCGTCCAGAATGGAGGATGTGGCCGTGCGCCCCTCTGCCTTGTTGGCGACAAGCAGTACTGGCTTGCCCTGACGCCGAAGCCATTGCGCGAAGTGTTCGTCCTGCGGCGTGACGCCGGCCCGCGAATCGAGCACGAACAGCACCAGATCGGCCTGCGACACCGCGCTGGCCGAGGACGCCCGCATCCGTCCCGCCAGCGTTTCCGGCGCGGATTCTTCCAGTCCGGCGGTATCGATCAGCTTGACCATCCGCCCCCGCAACTGCGCTTCCGCTTCCTTGCGGTCGCGGGTGACACCGGGCGTATCGGCGACAAGCGCGATACGGCGGCCGGCCAGCCGGTTGAACAACGTCGATTTCCCGACATTGGGGCGCCCGGCGATGACGACGATCGGAAGCCTGGGCGGCAACATATTTCTCTACCTCAGCGCCATAAGGCGCCCATCGTTGGTCATGATCAGCACCGTTCCACCGGCCACGACGGGGGCGCTGGGGGCGGGTTCCTCGGTCAATTCGATATGGCCCAGAATTTCGCCAGTATAAGGGCTGACCGACAATGCGTCCTTGCTGGTGCCGGTGACGATCAGGCGGTCGCTGACCAGGACCGGCCCGAACCAGGTCAGTGTATCCTTGTGCTTGAGCGGATCCTCCCAAAGCGGAAGCTGGGTAATCCAGACGATCTGCCCGGTCGTGATATCGATCGCGGCAAGCTGCTGTTCGGCCGAAATCACGAACATCCAGTTTCCGGCGATATGAGGCGTGTCTTCGCCCGCGATTTGCCGGTCCCACACCCGCCGCCCGGTCGGTACGTCGTCGCAAATCAGCAGGCCGCCCATGCTGATCGCGTACACCAGCCCGTTGGCGATCACCGGCAATCCGCGAATCGACAGAAAGTCCGCCACCGACGCCCGGCCTTCCGACGCACCAAGGCCATCGGTCCACACAACGCCGCCGGTTTCCGCACGCAAACAGGCAAGCTCGCCAGACCCGAAACCGGCCACGACCAGGCCGCGATAATACGCCGGGGCCGGCTGTCCCAGCATGGCGGTCACCGGCGTGGAGGATTGGAAGCTCCAGAGCTGTCTGCCGTCCGCGGCGGCCACCGCGACCAGCCGGTCGTCGATCAGCACCACGAAAACGCGCCCATCGGCGATCATGGGCGCGGACCGGGCGGGAACGTCCAGCTTCTGGCGCCATTTTTCCTGGCCGGTGGACAGGTCCAACGCGACCATCTGCGACAGGCCGTTCACCGCATACACGGTGGTGCCGTCAGCGCCCAGGCCGCAGCCGACATTCGTACTCTCCTCGCCCTTCGGTTTGGTGTCGGCTTTCCACAGCGGTTTGCCGTCGGTCAACGAGAAGGCCGACACCACAGCCAGGGAATCCATCGTGCAGACAATGCCGTTCAACACGACCGGCGGTGCCATCAAGACCTTGGTATAACCGCCGCCCTCGCCAATTTCGGCCTTCCATGCCTCCGTCAGGCGGTCATTCGCCGCCAGATGGCCCATCAGATGGGACGGGTTGCCGCCGGCCTGTGGCCAGTTGGCATTGGTCACCGCGGGCGGCAGCACGATCTTGACACTGGCATCGTCCACGATCAGGCCACGCCGATCGACGATAACCGCTTCGCGTTGGCCCGGCAGAATAACCTTTTTGTCGGTGAAAAGATTGTCGAACCACGAGCACCCCCCCAGCGCGAACGGCGCCAGCAACGCGGACCGCCGGGCCAGCAGGGTTTTGGATACGCCATTCCGGGTCACGCCAAGGCTTCCCTGTCGGTTGGTCGGGGCGGCGGTCATGCCGGTCTCATTGCTTTCCGTCGGGGGAACCAAGACCCGCCAGCAGTCCGGACACACGCGCCCGCAATCCGGACGGCGCGCCGATGTCGTTCGTCAGGGCCTGAAGCATCTGGCGCGCTTCCTTTTGGTTGCCTTGACGAAGCGCGAGCACGGCCAGTTGCTCCCGGGCCAGGCGAGACCACGGGTTGGCCGGCATTGCCAGCGGCTTCAGCCGC
>JAKBCJ010000500.1 GCA_021807975.1 Pseudomonadota bacterium
TGCAGGCCGGCGAATACGGCGGCTGGGCGGAGGACGCGGCCGGCTTCGGCTGGACGATGACAAAGGGTTCGCACGACTGGGGCAAGCTGATCGCCGCCAAGGACCGGGAAATCACCCGGCTGGAGGGCATCTACCGCAAGCTGCTGAACGCCGCCGGGGCCAGGATTTTCGACGGACGGGCCACCCTGGTCGATGCCCATACGGTCGAGGTGAACGGCGAACGCTACACCGCCAGGAACATCGTCATCGCGACGGGCGGCAATCCGGAGCGTCCAACCATTCCCGGCGCCGAACTGGGCATTATCTCCGACGACGCGTTCTACCTGAAGACCATGCCGCGACGGGTGATCATGGTTGGGTCGGGTTACATCGCGGTGGAGTTCGCCGGCATCTTCAAGGCGCTGGGGGCCGAGGTCGATCTGGTCTATCGCCAACCGCTGCCCCTGCGCGGGTTCGACCACGATATCCGCGAGTCGATGCAGGAAGCGCTGGAGGCGCAAGGTATCGTCCTGCATCCGAACAGCACGCCGGCAAAGCTGGAAGCCGACGGCGACATGCGTATCCTGACGCTGACCGACGGCCGGACGCTGCACGCCGACCTGGTATTCTTCGCGACCGGGCGAAAGGCCAACGTGGCCGGCCTTGGGCTTGACAAGGTAGGCGTGGAACTGAACGCCAAGGACGCGATCAAGGTCGATGACGGATTGCGCACCACCGTCCCGCATATCTACGCCATGGGCGACGTGACGGATCGGATAAACCTGACGCCCGTCGCCACCGCCGAGGGGCACGCCCTGGCGGATACGCTGTTCGGCAATAGTCCACGCAACGTCTCGCTGCGGAACATTCCGTCGGCGGTCTTCACCACGCCGCCGGTCGCCTCCGTCGGACTGACCGAGGAACAGGCGTGCGCGATGAGCCCGGTGGACATTTACCTGACCAAGTTCACCCCGATGCGTCACACCCTGTCTGGCCGCGGCCGCAAGACAACGATGAAGCTGGTGGTGGACAAGGCGACCCAGAAAGTGGTCGGCGCGCACATGATGGGCGAGGACGCCGCCGAAATCATCCAGGGCATCGCCATCGCCGTCGTCATGGGTGCGACAAAGGCGGATTTCGATCGCACCATCGGTATTCACCCCACGGCGGCGGAGGAGTTCGTGACCCTGCGTACCCGCACCCGAACGACCGATCTGGCCAAGGCGGCGGAATAGGATACGGCTAAGCGATCGTGGAATCCCTAACCCCGGCCGCAGCCCGATCACCCGGCCTCAAAAGGATACCGACGTTCGTGGGGTCAGCCGCCGAGGCCCTCGCCGCGAACCGGCCGCTGCCGTTGCTTTTGGCTTTCAGTCTGCTCGCGGCCTGTCTCTGGTGCGCGTGGCTGCTGGACACTGGCTTCGTTTTGGGCACCTCCGCGTTCTGGCAGAACCCCCACGGGATCGTCGGCAAGGGCTGGGCAGACATGCCGCAGGCGCTGGCGGGCTATGTCTTCTTCCAACACGACACTTGGCACATTCCGCTGTTTCAGGTTGCCAAGCTGGGCACCCCAGAGGGCACGAACATTATTTTCACCGACAGTATCCCCTGGCTCGCGTTGGCCGGGCGGGTGCTGTTTCAGGTCACGGGCCTGCCGGCGAATCTGTTCGGCCTGTGGACGGTCGGGTGTTTCGCCGCGTCGGCGATGACGATGACCGCCCTTGCCGCGGCACTGGGTCAGCGCAACCTCGCTGCCGCGGCGATGGCCACGACCGCCGGTCTTTGCATGCCCGCGCTGCTGGCGCGCTGGGGGCACACGTCGCTGATGGCGCAGTTCGAGGTTCCGCTCGCGCTGGTTTTCTACATCCGCAACCACCGTTCCGCCCGGCCGTGGCAGATGTTCGTCCTGGCGAGCGGGCTGTCGGTTCTGGCGTTGTGGACCCATGCCTACATCTTCGCGATGGTCGTATCGATCGTCCTCGCCACGCTCGCACAGGCAGTTACCACCCGGTCGCTGCGCGGGGACAAAGCAGCCGCTATCGCGGGTGGCCTGCTCATCATTCTTGGCGGCATGATCGACCTGTCCGGCTATCTGAACGCGCGCGGTGCGCTCGGTACCGGGGCGGCGGGACCGTTTTACTCGATGAACCTGCTGTCGCCGTTCTTCCCCCAGCGTAGCGGCCTGCTGGCGCCATTCCGCGACACGCTGGTCGATGGCACCGCCGGCCAGTATGAGGGATTCAGTTATCTGGGCGGAGGCATATTGTTGCTGCTGTTCGCAACGGCGCAGCATCAGATTCGAACGCTGCGACATGGCTTCACCCGCCAGCCATGGCTGTTCGCTCTGTTGGCCGGCTGTACGGTGTTTGCCCTGTCGAACAACATCTACCTTGGGACGGCACTGATTATTCACGTCCCGCTACCCCTGTGGGTGCGGAACATCGCATCGATCTTCCGCTCCGACGGGCGGTTCTTCTGGCCGGTCATGTATCTCCTGACCGGGCTGGGCATTACCGCCGCGATCCCGGTGTACGGTCGTGGCGGGGTGCTGCTTCTAATCGCCGCCGCGCTGCTGCAATGGGTCGATGCTACCCCCCTGCGCCAGGCCTTTGCCAACCATACCCGCACCCCAGAACCGCCCCACATCGATTTGGCCGCTTGGCGGGCCGCGATCCAACGCCATGATTCGGTGCGTATCCTGCCGCAGTATTTTTGCCTGAAACCGCTGCATTGGAACAGCGAGGTGGCGGTCGAACTACAACTGCTCGCCGCGATCGCCGACCGTCCCATCAACTCTGTCTATGCGTCCCGCTTCCAGGCCGACTGCGCAGCCGAACAACGCATCGACGCAACACCGCGGGCCGGTGAACGGCAGTTGACAGTAGTGCTGGACGAATTCGCCGGATTCGAAGAGATGCGGGCATTCGCCCAAACTCACGGCACCTGCCAGCCCGGCCCCGGCATCGTGGTGTGCAGCGACATCCCCCGGGAGGCCCCGACGCTGGCGGCCTTGGCCGAAACCGACCGCGTCCCGGTGCCGGACAAGGAATAGGTCTCCGCGCCGCTCTGGTGTTTCCACCCGACGCGGGCCACACTCTGTAAGTGTGTACTGTCGTCGTCCTTGTCCGCTCCACCCATCTGGTTCTCGCCGCCAACCGGGATGAGCGTCCGGATCACCACTCGCGTTTTGGCCCGATCACCCGCCACCTGGCCCGATTCGGGGCAACCGAACCCGCCGGCCCGAACGACCTGGCGGCCCGGCACACAATCCTGGCGAACCGCCACGGCGACTCGGCGGAACAGATCGACGTTGTGCCGCGGGGCGGTTTCGGCACGGTCTGCGCGTCTTTTGTCTCGCTTCCGGCAACGGGCCAACCCATATGGCTGTTCGCGGCCGGGTCGCCTGATCGGGCCGATTTTAAGCCGGTCTTTTGTACCGGGGATACCGCTGCTATACCCGCCCCTCCGCCGACCCATACGCGTCCGCATGACGCGACGACCACCTAAGGAACCAAGCGATGGCCCGCCGCCGACAGCTCTACGAG
>JAKBCJ010000501.1 GCA_021807975.1 Pseudomonadota bacterium
TAGCAGTAAATAAACGTTAATGAATTACTAAGAAATAATGCACCGCGCCGCCAAACGAGCCGGCGGCGCGGCGCCCCGTCATTCTATTCGGCGGCTTTCGCCTTGCGCGCGGGCCACTCATCGACCGGAATGCGCGGCAGATCGAACCGGTCTGTCACCCGGGAATACCACCCGCCGCCATGCAGGCGCCCGATCAGGTCCAGTTTGGGCGTGTCGATGTAGCAACGTTCCTTGTCCAGCACGCAGTCGTCCCGCACATAAACCGCCAGCACCTTGCCTAGCACCACCGCCCGGTCGATACCGACATCGACGATCACCAGACGCTCGCACTCGAACGACACCGGCGCCTCGGCGATACGCGGCGGCTTCACATGCAGGGACGGCGCGGTGGTCAGGCCGGCTTCCTTCAGCTCATCGACGCCCTTGGGGAAGTCGATGGCGGTCACGTTCATCGGCTCGCGCAGTTCATAGCTGACCAGGTTGATCACGAACTGCCCGGTGCGGCGGATATTGCCGCCCGTGTCCTTCACATCGCCCGGCCCCCGGCCGCCGATCCCGAACGCCAGCACCGGCGGGTTGCCGGACATCGCGTTGAAGAACGAGAACGGCGCCGCGTTCACCGTGCCGTCGGTATCCTGCGTGGTCACCCACGCGATCGGGCGCGGACCGATCGTTGATGTTAGCAGCTTGTAGATATTCTCGTTCTTGGTGTCCTGGAAATCGAACAGCATGGTCTGCCTCTGATGATTGCTGGCCGCAGCGTTACGCGGCACGCGCCTGACTGTCCAGATTGCGATCGAGGCACGCGTCGCTGCCGTCGCGCCCCGCCGTTTCGCCGCCGATGCGGCCCCGGGGGCGCATCGGCGGCGCAAGCCCATTGGCTTCCTTCCGGTGTTTGATTTATCTCCTTGCCGGACCAAAGGACTCCGCCATGCCCGGCATGCTCAGTTTCGTGACAAAACCCCACGCCGCTTCGCGTAGCCGCCTGCATTGGGCAGACGCCGGGCTTTGTGCGATCTTCGCCGCCATCGCCGTCGCGATCGGACTCTGGGGCTTCGGTGTGCTCGGGCACGCACTGCAAACCGCGGCCTCGTTCAATCTATGGTTTCAGGCCGACAGCCCGCGCGTGATCGAAAACCTGACCGACCGTCACAGCGACCACTCACGCACATCGGTCCATCCCGTCGCCTCTCTTCTGCTCACGCCTGTCGTTATCGGGCTGCACACACTCGGCATCCCCGCCCTGCTGGCCTGCGAGGCACTCATTCTCACCGCAGCGGCGATATGCGGCGGCGGCTTCTTCATCGCCTTGCGCCTGCTGGGTCTGCCCAAACTGGCTGCGTCGGTATTCGCCGCGCTGTATCTGTCCAGTGCCGCGTTCATCTACTGGTACTCGCAAATCGAACTGAATACCGTCGGCGGCGCCACCATCGTCCTGGCCATCCTCGCCCTGGCCCATGGACGCACGAAATCCGAACTGTGGTGGGTGCTGATCAGCGCCGCGACGCTGAGCATCACCGTCACCAACTGGTCGATCGGTCTGGCCGCCACCCTGGTGCGCTGGCCGCTGAAGAAGACCGTCTCGATCTCCGTGGCGGCGCTGGCGACCGTCGTCCTGCTGTCGCTGGCCCAGTCGATGACATTCTGGCACGCCGCCTGGTTCTTTCGCCCCGCCGCGGTCACCGCGGAAGCGCGCTGGAGCGCGCTGAGCTCGGCGCACGACGAATTACCGACCGACCGGCCGTCGATGAACATGCGTTCCCTGTTCCTCACCACCATGGTGGCACCCGATCCGGTGGTGGAAGTCCAGGACGGTGATAAGGTTGTCACCAACCAGGATGTCCCCGCCACCACCGGCACCCCCTATGCCCTCGCCGCCGCCATCGCCTGGATCGCGCTGCTGGGCTGCGGACTGATCGGTGCGGCCGGCGGGCTTCGCAATGCTGTCCGCCGCCCCGTCGTGGCGGGTCTCGGCCTGATGCTGCTGGGGCAGATGGTATTGCACAGCGTCTATGGGAACCCGACGTTTCTGTACGCTCCGCATTTTCTGCCGCTGCTGGTGGCACTCGCGGCACTGTCGTGGTTCACGTCGGTGCGCTGGCCGGCACTGGCGCTCGCGGCCGTGGTGTGCGTCGCCGGTGGCGTCAGCAATGTGCAGACGTTCCAATCCGCGGCGGCGCTGGCCAACCAGGTCATCGCCCGGGGCGGCAACGCCATTCAATCCGCGTTCCCGGCCAACGATGTTCTGCCGGCGCACTGAACCTGATCGGCCCGGCCGAGGATGCTGATCGTATATTCATTATGTATATACATAACGTATGGTGCCCTGGCCCTTGCGGTCCCCGCTGCGACCGCCGCACCGCGCGGCCCCCGCCGCTGGAGCCTCATCGCGGCCGCGATGCTGGCGGTGGCCGGAGCCGCGTTCGCTGCCCGCATTGGCATCGCCAGCCGCATCGGCGAGGGCCGGCTGGCCGTCCTGCTGGCGATGAAAGCCCGCCCGAACGATCCATGGCCTCGCGGCACCGGCCACGTCCCCCTGGGGGCACCCGGCGCGGTGGCGGATCGGAAAGCCTGGCTGGAACCGGGCGGTGGTTTCAGCCCAGCCGCCGGCAGCTTCGGCATCTCGTTCTGGGTCGTCGGGCACGACGGTAACCTGATTGCCACCAGCGACAGCATCCCCCTGGCGCAAACCCGATCCCGCTATACCGGGGCGTCCGGTATTTCCGTTGAAACGCCCTATTACACCGCGACCTGGACCGTGCGGCAGGCAGGCGGTTTCGATCTCGAACTGAAGGCCCAACCCTCGTCCGCCGGCCGTATCGAGGTAGCGTTTCGCGGCGTTGGCCCGGCCGGCGGCCCGCTGACCGATATCGCCGCCGAACCGGACGGTATTCTGCTGAACGGAACCTGGACCATCGCCACGGCCGCCCGGCCCACATTCCTCGGTACCGAGGACACGCCCGGGTGGACCCGCTCTGAAAGCCCGGTTCCAGCGGCCGCACACAGCACCTCCGGCTGGGCCGCCGTTCGGATTGCCGCCCCTGCGGGTGAGACGCTCCGGCTGATCGTCTCCGATCCATTGCCCTGGCAGGCCGTCCTTCCGCCGCCGGAGCCCGGCCCCGCGATGGAAGGCCTGGATCCGGTATTCGCCAAGTCCTTGCAATCCCAGATCGAAACTCTCCGTCAGGGCCTCGTCGGCGGGGAAACCCGCCCCGGCGACCCGTTGAACTACCCGCTTCAGTGGCAGCGCGACGGCGCCTATGTCGTGGTGGCGCTGGCCAGGGCAGGGCAGATGGTACTGGCCGAACGGTTGGCCGAACGGTTCGGCCAGGACGACTTCTTCGGCGGATTCGGCGCCGAGGCCGATGCCCCGGGCCTGGGTCTCTGGGCCATGGGCGAGGTCTCCGCATTGGGCTTGCCGCCCCGATGGCGGGATACCGAGCGGAAAGTGGCGTTGATCGAGCAAATGCTGCACGCCACCGCCGACATCCGCCATGACTTTTCCGGTCCTGTCGTGCCGGC
>JAKBCJ010000502.1 GCA_021807975.1 Pseudomonadota bacterium
CCGCCTTGATCACTTCAAGTTCGAACAGCGCGCCGCCGAGATGCATTTCCTTCTGCATGCCGAACTGGGTGAACTGCTTCATACAATTGATCTGCGCCAGCCCGCCCATGTTGTTCAGCAGCACGTTCGGCTTATAGGCCTTGGCCTTGATCAGGCTGGCCGAGAAATCCGAAGTGTTGATGGGCAACATTTCAGCCTGATACTCGCCACCGAGCGCCTTCAGGTTCTTGACGAAGTTGTCCTGGAGCGTGTGGCCATAGGCATAGTCGGGGGTAATAAAGAAGAAGCGTTTACCGAAACGGTTCACCAAGTCGATTGTAACGGCAGCGGCGTCCATCGAGGTTGTGTTGCAAATGCGGAACACGTTCCATTTGCAATCGGTTCCAGTGATCGGATCGGTGTGCCCACCCGGAACGATGTGGAAAACCTTCAGTTCGCTTGTCACCTGCGACATGGCATAGGCGATACCGGAGTTCACGTCGCCGAAAATGACATCGACTTTGTCGCGTTCGATCAGCTTGCGGGTTTTCTGCACGCCGGTGCCGACGTCGTTGGCCGAGTCCTCGACCAGCAGTTCTACCTGGCGGCCCAGGATGCCACTCTTTTTGTTGATACGGTCGACGGCGTACTTGGCGCCTTCCACCTCGCTTGCCGCAAGGGCGGACAGGATGCCGGTCAGCGGATCGACCATGCCGATGCGCACTGGCACCTCCCCGCGCGCACGGATAATCGGCGGAGCCGCGAGCGCGGTAAGGGCAAGACCTGATTTGATGAGCGTACGGCGCGCCCATGTCGGGGTTTGAGGATTCGTCATTTGGAAGCTCCCTGCCAGTCCGTGGCTTTTAACGCCACTTTATCTGTCGTCAGGGTATGCGGCTTATCTGATCGCGTCGAGAGACAATCGTCGCGCCGCCCCGGCTAAACCGCGGCAAGCATTCTCTCAAACGATGTAGCAACGAAGTCCGGGTCGTAATCTATAAACTCCTGGGAATTGCCGCGCCCGGCGTTGCGGTCCCGATAGTCGGAAGGCGTCGCCAGGAACATCCTGGTGGACGGAACAGTGGGATAAAAACGCCGGGTCATTACGAAAATATTAGGATAGAGATACTGGTGGATCGATGGATCCCAGAACACATGCAACCCCAGGTTGGGTATATTCAGGGCAGCCGATATCGGCCACATCAGCGAGTTGACACTGATCATGGCCAACCGCTGCCGCTGGTTTTGCAGCGCGCGCAGTATCTCGATTGAGTCGGTGGGGGTAATCGTCGTGACATCTATCTCGATCAGATTGTCATGGGGTAACCCGACCGGCGAAAAACTAGCCACAAGGTAATCTTGCCGCAATAGCCGCGCGACAAGCTGCTGCACATGCGGGTATTCATAACCGGACGATCGCGCACCGAAATGAACAAACACCAAATCCCGGCGGGCGACCCGTCCCGCGCGGGACAAAATTACCGACAATATGCCATGCGCTCTGTCTGACATTGCCGCCGGGTAAGCAATCGGCCTGACCACTGGAAGGTCGACCGGCAGTCTGAATGTTTCCAAAAGCGATGTCGCTCTGTGGACTACACCCGGATGCGAATCGTACACTACTGGCAGGACAACGAAATCCTTGGGAACATCCTTTAACGCATCGCTGAAATCGTATTCCGTCCAGATTCGCCGCGGCCGGCCGCGGTACATCACAACCTTGTCGATCGTCGGATTTGTCCGAAGAAAGTGCGCTACCAGCGGCGAATTGACGGCATCCGTGCTGGTGGATGCGAACGCCCAGATCGGCAAATCCGGATAGGCCTGGTGTAACGCCTCGATAAACGGAGTCGCCATCAGGTAATCGCCAGCACCCAGGTAAAAGATCAGCGCCAAGCCATTCACCGGCCGGCTTTTGCGCAGTCCCGCGATGTCGTAATATGCGAATGTCCCGAATGCTCCCAAATCGCGGGAGCGTCCGGACGCATACAAAAACCGCCGCCAAAAAACTGCTCGGTAGATAATCTTGTGCAGACCGAACAGAACGGTCCCGGCCGGGGCTCCACCGAGACCGATTTTCTTATAGACACGCGCTGCCAGTCTGCCGATGGAGGGCATCGAATCGGCCTAAGGACGCGAATAGATCGCAGTGTAAATGTTATCCAGGATCTGCTCGTCGATAGTCAGTTTACCCCGCAGCGCGTCCTCGGGATAACCTTCAGTCAGCTTAGCGTTGAAGCCCCAGTCGCGCATGAATCTGTCCAGGCTGCGCCGGGAAAAATAGTGCAAATGCTCGCCCGGCTTGTAATGCCGCCACCTGTTTGGCGAAGACAGTAACCATGCAGGTGTACTGGGGATAGACACGATTACGTTAGAAGCGCGCAAGTTCAGCAGCGGGTGAAAATTCGGGAAATGCTCCAGAGAATCAAAAAAACAAATTAAATCGAAATGAATATTTGTTTCCAGGTCAACGACCGGAATTCCGAAATCCTCATCGTGCAGATCGATTCCGTAGATATCCATGCCTTCCGCCCTGGCATGTTTCAAGAAAGCCCCGTTGCCGTAACCAATATCCAAGACCCGGCTTCCCTTGGGAAGACTCAGGCATGATTGGATGAAATTCCAGCGGACCTCCGACATTTCCCGCACCGGTCTGGAATCGTATTGATGCGCGTAGTTGGCATCGTACGAAACAGTCACATTCATGTCGGTTTGGAAAATATGCCCACAGGAACCGCACGCCGTCAAATTATCAGCGGTATGGCTATCGCACCTCCTACGGCAGGCTGGGCACGCCAAAATTTGCCTGCTCTCTTCCGTGGAAGGCGATGACATACGCCAAGCGGGACTGACGATTTCTCCAATACTTCCCTGATCGTCTATCACGAAATCGCGATCCATCTTTGAGTCGGTCAAATCGAGGCCCCCTTAGTTAAACACTCGGTAACATACCGGACACAGGGGCTGCAACCGAAACCGGACGACGGTGGCTCACAGGACGCATGCAGCTGCAGTATCGCTAAAACTACGAAAAAAGGCCAATGCGAACATCGGCCTTTTTTTTGTAACGATAAACGCGCAGCCCAGAGGAAGGTATTTACGCCGATGTCGTGTGCGCGGTGACAGTGGACACTTGGGTGTTCAGGAATGTGATGGATGTCTTGTCGCTCAGCGTCAGTACTACACTCGTACCGACCTGGGTCCCGGTTGGATTGACGGTTCCATACCCAACCAGCTTCAATGTATCATTCGCAGCGAAGTCGGTAATGGTAGTCGAACCGCCACCGGCCAGCGTCGAGAATTGGAACACCGCACCACCCGCGCCGCCGGACATGGTCGTCGAACCAGTGCCGCCGATCATCGTATCGGCCCCAAGGGCATTCGCCGCATTCAGCGTTTCGTTGCCCGCACCCGCCGTGAAGACCGCCTTGTCGGCAGTCGTCGAACTATAGGTGATATTGCTGCCGCTACCGCCGAACAGTGTTGCATTCAGTTCGTCGGTGATCGAGTAGCTACCGGCCCCGCCAACAAAGTTCAGGCT
>JAKBCJ010000503.1 GCA_021807975.1 Pseudomonadota bacterium
GCAATCGCGGGCGGCGGGCTGGCGATCTTCACGATGTCGGTTCTTCTGGTGCAACTGGCGATCCGGCCGCGAGGTGCGCGGGTCAGGATGTGGCTGACCGACCTGGGGAACCTGACCTATGCCAGCTATATGCTGCATTTTCCGATGCAGTTGGCGGCGATGCTGAGCATCGGACCGGCGCTGATACGGTCGTGGATTTACGACGACTGGTTCATGCTGGCCTATCTGGGGGCGGTTCTGGTTGTCGCGGTGGGTGTGTTCCGCTGGGTGGAGCGGCCGGCACAGGACTGGCTGCGGCGCTTTTAGCAGCGGTTTCCAAGCGACGCGGCGGCTACCGCGCCGTCATCGGCTCCAGCCCGGTGGCGGTGATCGCTGCGTCAGCCTCTGGCGATGCCAGGAACCGCAGCAGTGCCGCGGCCGCGGCGGCATGGGCCGAACCCGCGACGACCCCGGCGGAGAAAACCGTGAACTTCTGCACTGCGGCCGGCAGCGGCCCCAGCAGGTCGATGCCCTGAATAGGCTTCAACTCGCTGATTTGCTGGAACCCGATCTCCGCATCACCGCGAGCGACAACCGCACCCACCGGTTCGGCCGGGATCATCCTCGCTTTGCCTGCCATCTGCTCCGCTATCCCCATCGTCTTGAACATCTCGCGGGAGATATAAACGCCGCTGGCGCTGTCCGAATACGCTACGGACCTGGCGGCCAGGAGCGTCTTTTTCAGTGCGTCCACCGAACCGACATCGGGATGAGGCGCGCCGTGGCGCACCACGATGCCAATCCCCGAACGCGCCAGATCGACGCGGCTGCCGGCGGCGACTTTGCCCTGGTCGATCAACGTACCCAGCGCGTAGCCGACCATGATCGCGGCATCTATCTTCTCGCCGCGCTTCAGCCGCTGCGGCACCGCATTGGCTGTGTCGCCCATGCTGGGGCCCCATTCCAAGTCCAGCCTGTCGCCGCTTTGTTTCTCGAACGCCGGCGCCAGCGCCTTCAAGGCGGCGGCAAATCCGCCCGAACTGACAACCCGGAGTTCCTCCGCCCACGCGGCCGGCGCAAAGGCCAGCAGGCCGCACAGCACCGCCAGATGGAAACGCAACCTCATGACACCGATTCTCCTGTTCGCCGCGACTTTATGCCGAATAATATCGCCGCATGTCCCGAGGCTGGATTTGGCCAATTCGGCTTTCCGCGCACGCGTGCGATGACCGTCACCCCGGTCCCGTTGCGTCCGAACGGCAAACGCCTAGTCAGGAACGCCATGCGAACCGGACGCCGCCCGACGCCGAGCGACCGCGGCCTCGTGGGCGTCGTACCCGCGTGAGAAGGTGTGGCCGCCGGACCCGTCCGCCACGAAATACAGATCGTCGCTGGCGATTGGATGCAGCGCCGCCCGGATACTGTCCAGCCCCGGCGAGCAGATCGGTGTCGGCGGCAGCCCGACGCTGCGATACGTGTTGAACGGGTCGTCCCGCAGAAGTTCCGACTTGGTCAAACGATGGTCCAACACCCCCGCGCCATTGCTGGCCAGATACACCACGGTCGGGTCCGCCTGCAGCCGCATGCCCAGGCGAAGCCGGTTGAGATACACGGCGGCGACGTGCGGCCGCTCCTCGGGCTTCGCTGTCTCCCGCTCGACGATACTGGCCAGGATCAGTGCGTCGTGTGGGCTGGCCAGTGGCAGACCCGGCGCCCGGTCGGCCCACGCCGCGGCCAGCGCCTTGTCCATCGCTGCCTTCGCCCGTGCGATCAGCGCAGCCCGATCCGCGCCATACTGGAAATCGTATGTTTGCGGCAGCACAGAGCCTTCCGCGATCGTCCGGACTTCGCCGGTCATCGCGTCGGTTCGACGCACAACACCCAGGATCTGCTGCGCGGTCAGGCCTTCGGCAATGGTCACACGGTGTTCCACAGGCCGGCCGGTGCGCAACACCGTCAGCACCTGGCGGATCGAGGCATGCGCCGGGAACGCGAATTCCGCGGCGTGCAACGCGCCCTCCCTGGCGGTGAGCCAAACCGCGGTGCGGAACAACAGTGGTTGGGAAATGGCCCCGTCGGCGGCCAGGGCGTCGGTTAACTGAACCGTGCCGCCCCGGGGTACGACGATAGCCCGGGCGTCCGCCAGCGGACCGGGCTGTTGCAGCGCAGCCGACCACCACCTGGCGCAGCCAAATCCTGCACCGACCAGAACCGTCGCAGCCGCAAGCCCGATCGCAGCCCGCCGCGGCCAGCGCCGAACGGGCTGCGGCGGATCAGTTGGCGGCGCGGAAGATGACAGAGGCGTTGGTGCCACCGAACCCGAAGCTATTGGACAGGGCCACTTTGATCTTGCGCTGCTGCGCCGTCTTCGCCACCCGGTCGATAACGCTCTCGCGGCTTGGGTTTTCCAGGTTCAACGTCGGCGGCGCAACGCCGTCGCGGATCGCCAGGATAGAGAACACCGCCTCAATCGCGCCGGCCGCGCCCAGCAGATGGCCGGTTGCCGACTTGGTGGACGACATTGCCAGACCGCGTGCGGAATCGCCGAACAGACGCTCCACAGCCTCCAGTTCCAGATCGTCACCCATCGGGGTCGATGTCCCGTGCGCGTTGACGTACTGGATATCCGCCGGGTTGAACCCGCCGCTGCGCATCGCCGCACGCATTGCGCGGAAGGCGCCGTCGTGCCCGTCGGCCGGGGCGGTGATGTGATGGGCATCGCCGGACATGCCGTAGCCGGACACCTCGGCGTAGATTTTCGCGCCGCGCTTCTTGGCGTGTTCGTATTCTTCCAGCACCACGCAGCCGGAGCCTTCACCCATAACGAAGCCATCGCGATCCCTGTCCCAGGGACGCGACGCCGCCGTCGGGTTGTCGTTGAAGCTGGTGGACAACGCCCGGGAGGCACAGAATCCGGCGATCCCAAGCTCGCAAACCGTGGCTTCGGCACCGCCGGCCAGCATGACGTCGGCGTCGCCCCACCCGATCAGGCGGGCGGCGTCGCCGATGGCATGCACGCCCGTGGCGCAGGCTGTCACGACCGAATGATTGGGACCTTTGAAGCCGTATTTGATCGACAGATGGCCGGACGCCAGATTGCTGAGCGCGGAGGGGATAAAGAATGGCGACAAACGCCGCGCCTTACCCTCATGCACCAGGATCGAGGCCTGATAGATCGTTTCCAGCCCGCCGATACCCGAACCGATCATGACGCCGGTGGCGCATTTGTCGTCTTCGGTTTCCGGGACCCATCCTGAATCCTCAACAGCTTCGGTGCCGGCCACCATAGCCAGATGGATAAAGCGATCCATCTTCTTCTGGTCCTTGACCGGTATCCACTCATTGATATCCAGATTTCCGGTTTCACGGGTGCCGACGGGCACCTGACCGGCTACCTTGCACGGCGAATCCTTGGCATCGAACACCGTGATGGCGCCGATCCCGGACTCGCTGTTGATCAACCGGCGCCAGACGTTTTCCACGCCCAGCCCCAGGGGACAGGCGATCCCCATGCCCGTCACCACTACACGCCGCATCGCCG
>JAKBCJ010000066.1 GCA_021807975.1 Pseudomonadota bacterium
CCCGGCGAACACGGACGGCTTTTTGCCGGTCGAAACGACGGGGCGGAAATCTTCGTTCACCACGGCCCAGACCGCGATCAGCCCGACGCAGGTGATTCCCGCGCACCAAAAGAACGGCGCCCGGTAGCTGCCGGTCAGGTCGGCCAGCAATCCACCGATGACCGGCCCGACCAGGGAGCCGACCAACTGACCGGACGACAGCCATCCCAGCGCGTAGCCCAGCCGGCGTTCCGGCACCGAACTGGCCACCAGCGCGATGGCGGCGGAGGAGAAGCCGGCGAACACGCCCATGATCGCCCTGGCGCCGAAGAACTGCCAGACATTGGTGGACAGGCCCATCAGCGCGGTGAACAGCGCAATGGCGAAGCTGGAGCGGAGCAGGGCAAGTTTCCGCCCGTGCCTGTCGGCCACGCGGCCCCAGACCGGCGAGGCGAACGCGGCCACGAACGACGTGGCACCCGTGATGACTCCGGCCCAGATGTCCACGCCGCGGGCGCTGGTGACCCCCAGGTCGGGCAGAATCAGCGGGATGATCGGGCTGAGGAAGCTGATGGCGCCGGTCATGACGAACTGGATGCCGACCATCGCCCACAGGTTTCGCTGCCAGCCCGTGTCGGTTAGGCGCAACGATGGATAGTCCTGCTTCGGGTTCTGATCCGGCGTGTCCGTCATCTGAGAAGATGCTAACGAAACGGCGGGGGATGGGAAGGCCGGTTTGACTCCGGCGAGCGCGGTTGGGAGATGTGGCCGGTGGAAGCGGCGGGCGCGCCGGGTTTGCCGGCAGGGAATTGCAATGAAAATCGTTATCCCCGACGACTATCAGGATGTGGTCGATCGGCTGGCCTGTTTTACGTTGCTGGCGGGGCACGACGTTGTCCGCTACCGCGAGCCGGCAGCCGGTTTCGAAACCCTGGTGGAACGTCTGCGGCCGGCCGAGGCGATCGTGGCGATTCGCGAACGGGTCGAATTCTCCCGCCGGCTGATCGAGCGGCTGCCGAACCTGAAGCTGATCGCGCTGGTCGGGCGGGCGGCGGCGACGATCGACTACGATGCGTGCAAGGATCATGGGGTTCTGGTGTCGGCTGGCGCCAGCAACTCCCCCGTCGCGCCGGCCGAACTGACGGTCGCACTGATCGTGGCATCGCGGCGCAACATCGCGTTGGAGGCGGAACGGATGCGGCGCGGAGACTGGCCATGCACATTGTCGCACCGGCTGGCGGGCAGCACGCTGGGTATCTTCGGCCTGGGCGCGATCGGGTCCATCGTCGCCAGGGCCGGGACGGGGATGGGGATGAACGTGCTGGTATGGGGGCAGGCGGCCTCGGCGGCGAAAGCCAGGGCGGCGGGATACGAGTTCGCCGCCAGCAAGGCAGACCTGTTCGAACGCGCGGACGTGGTGTCGTTGCACGTCCGGCTGCGTCCCGATACACGCGGCATCGTCGGGCCGGACGATCTGGGGCGGATGAAGCCCACCGCCCTGCTGGTGAACACATCGCGGGCGGAACTGATCCAGCCGGGTGCGCTGCTGGCCGGGTTGCGGGCCGGGCGGCCAGGCTACGCCGCCGTCGATGTTTATGAGCGGGAGCCGGTGACCGGCGGTGACCATCCGTTGCTGTCGCTTCCGAACGTGCTGTGTACGCCGCATCTCGGTTGGGCGGAGTGGGATAATTTCGAGTTGTACTTCCGGGAATGTTTCGAACAGATCGTTGCCTATACGCATGGCGCACCGATGCGTCTGATGGGCTGACGCGGGGCCGGCACGATCGATCGCGCCGCGTTCCGCCAGTTTCGGTTCCATCCGGTTTCTGGCGGGCGGCGGGTGAGCTCCGGGGCAGTGATCCTGACGTTTATCCAATTTTGTTTCATGATTGGATCGTCAAGGCGTACTTTCATGCCAACCGGGCGGTTGGTTTCGTTTCATACGGTCCTGATGCCGCGCCGCTTTACGCCACCCCCCGGGAGCAGCATCACGAAGCCGTGAAGCCGGGTTTCCTGCGACGGATTTCGTGCTAACCGACGTCCTTCATGCCCGGGGGCTTTGGATCGAAAATGCTATGAACAGGCAGGCTCCATGGCCGCCCTTGCGTCATTTGGTTTCCGTCAGTACCGCATTGCGTGTTGTGGCCGCAATTATCCTGCTGCTGATCGCGGGCGCATCCTACTACGGGATTCGGTCCAGCCGGGGCGCAATTATTGCCGAAACACAACGACAAATGATCCGGCTGGACATGGTGTTCGCGGAACAGACCGGGCGCGCTTTTGAGTCGGTGGACTTGCTTGTTCTGGGCGCCGCCGAGGCGTTGCAGCAGAATGCCGGTAACCCGGCGGTTCTGGCGGACGCGTTCTGGCGGCGCATCCGTGGGGTGCGTCAGGTGTTGGCGATCGTCGGATTCGACGTGCGGGGTTCGGTGGTCGTTTCGACCGAAACCGATGTATCCGCGATCCCGCGGAACGTGGTGGAGGGGATGATATCGCATTACCGGGTCAATCCGCATGCGGGTCTGACGCTCAGTAAGCCATTCCGCGTTGCGACTGACCGATGGGGCCTGTTGCTGACCCGCCCGGTGACGGCGCCGGACGGAACATTGAGAGGGATGGCGGCCGGGCTGGTCGATCTTTCCTACTTCGAGGATTTTTACCGATCCGTCGAACTGACCGAGAATGGGGCCATCGTGCTGCACCTGCGCGACGGCACGGTGCTCGCCCGGCTCCCGCATATCGATAGTGCGATCGGGACCAGCTATGGCGCCTTGCCGCCGTTCACCGATATTCTGGGGCATGACGAGTCTGGCGCGTCGCTGATGGAGAGTCCGATTGACGGCACCACACGGGTGACGGCGATCCGGGCGCTGAAATCCTTTCCCCTCGCCGTGATGGTTTCTGTCGAACTGGGGCGCGTTCTGTTGGACTGGCGGCGGGAAACACTGGCGTTGATTGCTGTTGCCCTGCTTCTGGGGGGGGCGGTGATCGTCTTGCTGCTGTCGCTGTCCCGGCGATCCCGGCAGGTGGAGCGGCTGTTGGACGAAACCCATGCGGCCCGTAATGTCGCGGTGACCGCCAACGATCTGTTATTGCAACAAATATCGGAACGGGAACGCGCGGAGGTTGCCTTGCGCCAGGCGCAGCGCATCGAGGCGATCGGGCAGCTTACCGGCGGCGTGGCGCACGATTTCAACAATCTGCTGATGGTTATCCTGGGTAATGTCGATGTCTTGCGGCGCAGGGTGGGTGAAGGCGGGAGCACTGTGCTGACCGATCGGCTGGCGGCCATCCGTACAGCAGCGGAGCGGGGGGCTACCCTGACCGGGCACCTGCTGGCTTTCGCCCGCCGCCAGCCGTTGATGCCGAAGCCCACTGATCTGAACGAAACGATACGTGCGATGGGCAGTTTGCTGGACAGCGCGCTGGGCGTGCGTGCCCATACCCGGTTTCAACTGGCAGATGGCCTGTGGCCCGCTATGGTCGATCGAAGCCAGATCGAACTCGTCATCTTGAATCTGGCGATCAATGCACGCGATGCGATGCCGGATGGCGGTCTGATTACGATAGGGACAGCCAACTGCCGCCGTACGGCGGCGACGCGCCCGGACGAGCCTCCGCCCGGGGATTACGTTTCGATTTCGGTGGAAGATACCGGCTGCGGCATCGCCCCCGAAATTCTCTCGCGGGTGTTCGAGCCGTTTTTTACGACGAAGCCGCTTGGATCCGGGGCGGGCCTGGGTTTGTCGCAGGTGTTCGGAACCGCCAAACAATCGGGCGGCGAGGTTCATATCCGCAGCACGGTTGGCAAGGGGACCATGGTTACCGTCGATTTCCCCCGGGCGGACGTGGTCGGGCCGGTCCGGTTTAACAATGATTGGCGTGACGATAGTCCGGCCGGTTCGGCCGTATCCATTCTGTTGGTGGACGACGACGATTCGGTGCGTTGGGTTACCGCCGCGATGTTACGTGATCTGGGATACCGGGTGGTGGATGTGGCGAGTGGCGATGCCGCGTTGGCGGTCCTGGCCGAGAATTCGGATGTCGATATTCTGATGACGGATTTGGTGATGCCGTCGATGAACGGGGTTCAACTCGCGGCCGCCGTGCGTGTGGCTTTTCCCGGGCTGTCGGTGGTCTTCATCACCGGGTATGCGGATCAGGCCGGCACCGCGATACCGGCCGGCAGTCGGTTGGTGCGCAAGCCTTTTGTCGGTGCCGATCTGAGCCGGATCGTGGAGGCCGAGATGGCCGAACGCCGGGCGATCATGGCGAAGGTCTGACCGTTTCCGGGCGCCCGGTTTGCTGGCGCCGCGCGCCGGGCAGTGCGCTGCCGCTACGCCGTGTTATGACGGTATCGGCGTACGACGGCGCGCTGTTCTTCGGCCGTATCGAACCCTTCGCGGTTCAACAGCGGCAGATTACTCCGCGGCCTGATTCGCGGTGACGGCTTCGTAGGGAAGACGTTTCACCTTCGCCATGTTCAGGCCCTCGATCCGCAGCAGGCGGGTATCGCCCTTGCGCTCTGGCGAGTGCAGAACGCCGATGTCGTACAAATAGGCGTCGCCCGGTTTCATGACATAGTCGTGGTTGAACGCCGCCTTGCCGGGGGTGCTGTCAGTCGGCCGAGCGATGCAGTCCCATGCGGTCATGATGGTTTCGCCGGCGGCCTGGCCGTAGATCGCCCAGGACGGGCCGTGGTCGTGCGGTTTGCTGCCTTTCGGCCCGATATAGGCGTGCGCCAGGATCGCGAACCCGAGTTCAGGGTCCTCATACAGCAAATGGCGTTCTGGCGTGCCGGGAGGAATATAGGTCGCGATGAATTCGGGATCGGCCAGAGCCTGCTTGACCAGATCGCGCACTTTCTCGCGTCCGGGGGTGCCCGCGTGAGCTTTCAGGGCGTCGTGACAGTCTGCCGCGAATTTTTCCAATGTGATGGCCATGACAAATCCTCCTACGATCAGCGACGATAAGGGTAACAACTACTCCGGTCGAGTGTCATTCCAAAATGAAGCCCCAGGGCGGCGATCGCGTCGCCATGTTCGGGGTAGGGGTCGGCGTTCCCCGAACCCACCACGATGCAACCGCTGCCCTCGTGCCCGGCGGGCGGCAGCATGGCGGTGACCAGGGCGGTGCCGTCTTGATCGCGCAGCGTCAGAAACAACGGCATGGTACGGCGGATGTGGTCTTCCTTGTTGATATCCTGTTCGATGAACACGGCGGTCGGGGGTCGAAACGCATCGGCCGCGCGTTGGCGTTCCCGGCGGAAGTGCTTTTCGACCGCGTGCCCCATTTCCAGCGATTCCGACGCGGCCTCGCCTTCGGTCATCAGACGGAACCATGTGCGGTTGCGCGGAGCGTCGCAGACATATTCCATGCTCCGGATCCCTCCCTGGCGGCTTGGATTGGTCTGAAACCCCAGCTTAGAATGGAACCGCCAGGCGAGCAAACCGCCGTGGCGCCGGGGGACTGAAAGATGGCGGATGAGTTCGATTATGTCATTGTTGGCAGCGGTGCGGCCGGGTCGGTGCTGGCGAACCGCCTGACAGAGGATCCCGGCGTCACGGTTTGCGTGCTGGAGTGCGGGCCGCCCGACCGGCATCCGTTCATTCATATTCCGGCCGGCTTCATCAAGATGCTGTTCAACCCGACCTATACCTGGCAGTTCCATACCGAACCCGGGGCGGGCATCAACGGCCGCAGCATCCCCACGACGCAGGGCCGCACGCTTGGCGGGTCCAGTTCCATCAACGGGATGATCTACAATCGCGGACAGCGCGAGGATTTCGATCACTGGGCGCAGCGCGGCAACCGCGGTTGGGGATATGTCGATATTCTGCCCTATTTCAAACGGGGCGAGCGCCGGCTGGGCGTGAACGGCGACGACCGGATCCATGGCCGGGCGGGCAACCTGCCGGTCACCGACAACGACTGGAATCACCCGGCGATGGAGGCGTTCATCGACGGCGCGCAAGAGTTGGGGATGCCCCGATGCGTGGACTACAACAGCGGCGACAGCCAGATGGGCGTGGGCTACTTCCAGCGCCTGATCCACAAAGGCTATCGCCACTCCGCGGCCCGCGTGTTCCTGCATCCGGCGCGGGCGACCGGCCGCCTGGATGTCCGCACCGATGCCCGCGCCGCCAGGATTTTGTTCGACGGCACGCGCGCAACCGGCGTGCGCTATGTCAACGATCGCGACCCCGGGCAATACAATGATGTGCTGGCCCGCAGGGAGGTGATCGTCTCCTCCGGCACCGCAAACACCGCGAAACTGTTGCAGATGTCCGGCGTTGGTCCGGCGTGGCTGCTGAACGAACTGGGTGTTCCGGTGGTTGCCGATCTGCCGGTGGGTGAGAATTTCCGCGATCATTACTCCACCCGTATCGTCGCCCGGGTGAAGAACGTGCGGTCGATGAACGAGATGTCCAAGGGGCTTGGCCTCGCCGGGCAGGTTGCCCGCTGGGTGATGGGTAAACCCAGTATCCTGGCCGTCGCACCGTCGATCGTGCATTGGTTCTGGAAGACCGAGGATACGATGCACCAGCCCGATATCCAGGGCGTGTTCAGTCCGGCCAGCTATAAGCAGGGGTTTGTCGGCCTGCTGGACGATTATCCGGGTATGACTTGCGGCGTGTGGCAACACCGGCCTGAAAGCCTTGGCTATGTCCGGGCGCGCGGCACCGATCCGTTCGTCGATCCGATCATCCAGCCTAATTACCTGAAGGACCCGATGGATCAGCGGGTGCTGGTCAAGGGCATGCACTGGGCGCGCAAGCTGCTGCATACGAACGCCTTGGCCGAGTATTTCGATGGCGACTCGCTTCCCGGGCCGGATGTCCGCACGGACGACGAATGGCTGGATTACGCCCGCCAGTACGGCAGCACCGCCTATCATCTGATCGGCACCGCTCGGATGGGGCCGCCGTCGGACAAAACCTCGGTGGTCAGCGACGAATTGCGGGTTCACGGGCTACAGGGGCTTCGGGTGGTCGATGCGTCGATCATGCCGAACATGCCGTCGGCGAATACCTACAGCTCCACCATGATGATCGCGGAAAAAGCGTCCGACATGATCAGGGGACGGGCACCGCTGCCGCCGGTGGAAGGGGTCGCGGCTTGAACCAGGTCGTGGATCGGGTGGTGGGATGATATACGATGCCGATATCATATACCGGATGACATGACGTGCGAACGCTGATCGATCTGCCCGACACCCAAATCCAGGCGCTGGCAGCCCTGTGCGAGCGTATGCATCAATCGCGCGCCGCGCTTATCCGCGAGGCGGCTGCCGAATACCTCGAACGGCGGACGCTGCGATCCACTGGTTCGGCTTTCGGCCTCTGGGGTCGGGAGGGCACCGACGGCGTGGCGCACCAACAGCAGACGCGCGCCGAGTGGTGAAGGCGCTGCTGCATACCAACATCCTGATCGACTACCTGAACGGTATCGAGCCGTGCGTGAGGAATTGGCGCTGTACGAGTAAATGGCCATCAGCATCATCACCTGGATGGAGGTGATGGCCGGCGCGTCGCCATTGGTTGCCCCAGCGACGCGGGAGTTCCCGGATCGGTTCGCGCTGCTGGATATTAATGAGAAGGTGGCCGAACGGGCTGTGCCGCTGCGCCAGCAGTTGCGGTTGAAACTGCCGGACGCGGTGATCCGGGCCACCGCGATGGTTCACGCGATGCTGCTGGTGACGCGCGATGCGAATGCTTTTCCAGCGGAAAATCCCGGAGTCCGGATGCCTTATACTGCCTGAGCAGCAGCCTCCGAAGCATGGCCTTTTTGGTGGAAGTAGTTCTTTCGGTAGAATTCCAGCACAAGATCGCGGTACAACGCGGGCGGGTACTTCGCGGGATTGCCCGGCGACACACAGCTTGGCAGACATTCGATGACGGATGCGGGATTCGGACTGTGGAAATAGGCAATCGAGTATCGATCCGTCCCTGATTCATTGATCACCCCGTGCGGTGTGGACAGGAAGCGGTCGTTGGACCAGCGCCGCATCATGTTTCCCAGGTTGATCAGGAACGTCCCCGGAATAACCGGCGGGGCGAACCATTCGCCGGACGCCAACCGCACCGCCAGCCCCGGAACGTCGGTTCGCGCCAGCGCGGTCATGAAACTGTTGTCGGTGTGGGGCGCGGTGCCGAAGGTGTTCTCGCTGGTATCCTGCTGCGGCGGATAATGCAGGAACCGCAGGTTGATATGGCCTTCGTTGGCGAAGAACGGGGCGAAGTAATCCGGCGGCATGTCCAGGGCCACGGCGAAGCCCGGCAGCATCTTGTCGCACATGGCCCGCAGCGCGTGGAAATACGCCATCATGTCCGCGCGTAGGTCCGGCATGCCGTCCGGCCATTGGTTCCGCCCGCGCAGTGGAATGCCAGCGACCACGTCTGGATGATCGGCGTCGCGATCGTGGCTGATGAAGAAGCTCTCGTTCTGGTTCGGCTTGGTCGCCTTGTGAACGGTCGAGGCCCCCTGCGTCGAGGCGTTCATCGGCAGATAGCCGATGTTGTTTTCGTTCAGCTTCAGTTTCAGCTTTTCTTCCAGCGGCAGCGCATGAAACCGCTTTGACGCCGCGAACGCCCGGTCGATCACCGTCTGCGGAACGCCATGGTTGGCGGCATACAGGAAGCCGACATTTTCGCACGCATGGCGCAGTTGGGTCGCCAGTGTTTGCAGCGCCCCCGGCTCTCCCGCGAACCAGGGGCCGAAATCGACCACCGGAATCAGTTCGGAAATGGCGTCGGTATCCTTGACCGCATGCTGCTTGAACAGGTGCATCGAAGCCTCCTGAAACGCTGTTCGCCACTCTGGCTGTCTTGACTGATGAAAAGGTAGGGCCTTCCCTTTCCCCGAAGCAAGGGGGACAGTCCATGGTCCAGATACGCAGGGTCGGTCCGCTGATCGGCGTGGAAGTTTCCGGGGTGGATATTCGCGGCCTGGACGATGCCGGATTCGCGGCGATCTATCGGGCGTGGCTGGAGTCCAATGTGCTTGTTGTCACCGGCCAGGCGTTAACGATTCATGAGTTCCTGGCTTACAGCCGCCGCTTTGGTTCGGTCTTCCCGCATCCGTCCAAAACCACGCGCCATCCGGATGTTCCGGAAATTACCGTGCTGGGAACTGGAAAGTTCAATGCCGACGGCAGCTTGAATCAGGCGATTTACCGTCGCGGTGCCGAGGGTTGGCACACTGACGGCGCCTATGACGATATCCCGTTCAAGGCCACGCAGCTTTTCGCCCTGGCGATCCCCGATACAGGCGGCGACACGCTGTTCGCCAGCGGTTACGCGGCGTACGAGGCCATGCCGCAACGGCTTAAGCAACGCCTGGACGGCGTAAAGGGCGCGTTCGCCTATGGCGGGCGGACCAAGGCGCAGGCTTTGCTGAACCCCGAAGACCGAGACCGGGCGCCGGCATTGCACCCGATTATCCGCACCCATAGCGAAACCGGGCGCAAGTCGATGTATTTCGATCCCGGTAAGATTTTGTATATACAGGGCGCCGAACCGGCCGAAAGCGACGACCTGATCGGCGAACTGACCGAACTGATGATCCAGCCCGACGGCGAATACCGCCACAAATGGCGTGTTGGCGATGTGGTCATCTGGGACAACCGCTGTTCATACCACAAGGCGGCCGGCGACTATCCGCCGGAGCAGGACCGCATCCACTGGCGGACCTCGATCAAGGAGCCGGCGCAGTAACGACCCGGGCTACGCGATGCCGCGCTCCTCGAACACCTCGCGGGCGATCCGCGCGGCGGTCATCGATCCGGGCCAGCCGGAGTAGAATGCCAGGTGGGTGATGAGCTCGGCGATTTCCTCTTTAGTGACGCCGTTATCCAGTGCCCGGGCCAGATGGCCGCGCAGTTGCTCCGGGCGATAGGTGCCGATCAGCGTGGCCAGCACGACAAGACTGCGGTCGCGCTTGCTCAGGCCGGGGCGTTCCCAGATATCGCCGTAGATGACCTGTTCCGTCACCTCGATCATTTTCGGCACGGTGCCGCGCACGGCATCGCGCGCGTTGGCGGGCGGTTTGGACATTCGTTGTCTCCCGGAATCGGTGTCCGCGGCGGGGCGTGCCGGCGCCCCGCCACGGCGGTCGAAGGCGGTCAGTAGCCCTTCATTCCGGGCGCCTCGGTTTCCGAGGCATCGAAGTTGCATTCCACCGAAATACCGTCTGGATCGAGGTAGAACAGTTGCGTCATGTTCAGCCGAGGCAGTACGCGCTCGTCGAATTTGATGGCGCGCGACTGAAGATTGGACCGCATTTCCTTCAGACCGTTGCAAGTGAAAGCAATATGATCCAGCCGTCCGGTCGCGGCGGGATAGGACGGTCCATCGACGATCTCCGGGTCGTCTGCCCGGTAGCCGATCAGGTGAACGGTGGGAATGCCGCCGCAGTACAGCCAGTATCCGGGGAACGGCAGCGGCGGGCGGTCCCCGACCGTCAGCCCGACAATATCCTGATAGAAATTCTTTGTCCGCTCCAGGTCGCGCACCCGGATGGTGTAGTGGTTCAGCGATTGTGCCGGCATGGTCTGTTCCCCTGTTAGAATTGGTTTTCCGGTGACATGCCGAACATGATCTGTCCGACAGATTCATAGTGCAGTTGGCGCCCTTGCGCCTGCTGGGCAACCGTGTCGATATCGCGCAGCCGCCGCTCGAACGGCTGATCCTCGAACACCGCCATCGATCCGGCGCAGTGAAAAATCGTATTTGCGATCTCCCGCGATTGCTGGATCGCCCATGTCGAGGCCAGCCGCAGCATCGCCGCCTGCCGTTCCGTCATTTCGCCATGGCGGACCACATGCTGGTAGTTTTCATCCAGTGTATTGTGCAGGAACGCACGGGCGGAGTGCCATTTGGCCTCGGACTGGGCGAGCTGGGATTGCACGACGTTGTTTTCGCGCATCGGTCTGGCGGCACCGCGGGAGACCTTGGCGGCGGGCAAATCCAGAAAGGCATCGAGGATGCCGCGCGCCAGACCCAGCCCGACGCCGGCGAACCCGGCGGAATACAGTTGCCCGCTGGTAAAGCGATACAGCGGCCCCTGTTCGCGCCGGCCGGACGGATCGTCCCGCAACGCGGTGCGGTCTTCGGGCACGAACAAATCCTTTACGACATACTCATTGCTGGCGGTGCCGCGCAGTCCCAGCGTGTGCCAAATATCGACATATTGCGCGCTGGACTTGGGGAACAGCATGGTGCGGACTTCCTTGCGGCCCTTCACCTTCATATGGGCGCCCAGCCAGGTCGCGTGATGGCTGCCGGAGGCAAACCGCCAGGTGCCGGAGATGCAATACCCGCCGGGCACCGGCTCTGCCTCGAACGGCGCGCCTGGCGGCCCCCAGGCGAGAATTCCGTCAACCGGTCCGAAAATCTCCCGCGCCACGTCGGGGTTCAAATAGGCCGCCGTCATCGAGCAGCCGTTGCCCTGGCAAATCACCCAGGCCACCGAACCGTCTGCGGCGGCCAGTGCCTCTGTCACGCTGGCGAACTCCGATGGCGTCATTTCCATGCCGCCGATCGAGCGGGGCTGGAGCATACGGAAAAACCCGCCTTCCTTGAGTGCGGCGACCAGTGGCCGGGTCAGGTGGCGGCTGCGGTCGATTTCATCCGCCTCTTGCCGGATCAACGGGTGCAAACCAAGCGCGCGTGCAACCGCGGCGTGGACTTCGGTCATCGACAGGGCTCCGCGTCGTGCATCGACAGGCCTCCGGATCAACGCGATGTGGCGCTGGGACAAAACGATGGAGCATTTTTTGCAAGTTGAAAAGCGAGGCGGGCGGACATTCCGACAGCCCGGTTGACGGTGGGGGTGACTTCCCCGGCGGGTCCGGCTAGGAGTCGGGGTCTGTCGCGACGGCGCGGCACTTCATAAACCCCTGAGGGAGCAAAGAGCATGACGATCAAGGTCGGTGACACGATTCCGTCGATGAAGCTGATGGCTGCTACGGCGGAGGGTCCGAAGGAAATTTCCACTGACGATATTTTCAAGGGCAAGAAGGTCGTCCTGTTCGCGGTTCCGGGCGCGTTTACCCCGACCTGCAGCGCCAAGCACCTGCCGGGATTCGTGCAGAACGCCGAGGCGTTCAAAGCCAAGGGCGTCGATGAGATCGCCTGCATTTCCGTCAACGACGCCTTTGTCATGGGCGCCTGGGGCAAGGATCAGGGCACGGACGACAAAGTGACCATGCTTGCCGATGGTGCGGCCGCATTTGCCAAGGCGATCGGCCTGGAACTCGACCTGAACGCCCGTGGCATGGGCTGGCGCAGCCAGCGTTATGCGCTGGTGGCCGAAGACGGCAAGGTCACGCATCTGGGCGTCGAAGCGCCCGGCGGCTTCGAAGCCAGCAAGGCGGAGACGATCCTGGCCGTGCTGTAACACTGGTTGGTTAGGCGGCCGGCGTTCGCGCGCGGCCGCCGGCCGGCTTTTTCGGATTCGCGGTATACGGGCCGTGTAACTCTTCGCAAATGTAACGCGGTTGACCAACCCCGGGCGGGTGGCCCATAGAAAAGCCACGAAATGCCTGGAAGATGCTCTTATATTGACTGCTTCCGTCCCCTATTGCGATAGCGTCGCGCGGCGCCGCCCGGTTTCCACGGGCCTCCGCGTATCGCCATGTCGCGTCAGCAACCCGGCAAACGCGTGTCAAAGCTAAAAATTAAGGTTAACGGCTTGCTGACCGCTTGCCGGGGGATCGCCCTCGTCACCACATCGCAAGCCATGACAGGTAGCCCGCCAGATACGTTCACCGGGGTCGCAGGCCCGATGGTGCCCGTGTGAAACTGCGCCCGCTGCCCGCCAATCAGGACGATCCGCACCGAACCGGCGGGTATCTGCATACTGGCGTCGGTGTACGCGACCGCGCCCTGCCGACCGAAGGCGGGATCGCGCGTCGGCGGTTTTTGATCACCCTGACAAAATGGCTGCTGCCGTTGGGGGCGATGATTCTGCTGGCGATGATCGCCCTGTGGCCGGAGATCGATTCGCTGACCAGCAGAGCTAAGCTGGCGATGTCGCATGTCTCGGCCGACGTGCAGGGTGGCAAGCTGGTGGGGGCGCGTTACAACGGCGTCGATGACAAGGGGCGCCCCTATACGATCACCGCCGCGACGGCCTGGCAGATGACGCCGACAATGATCGGGCTGACCCTGCCGAAGGGCGATATCACGCTGGAAAATGGCACATGGCTGATGCTGACGGCGAAAGAGGGCACGTTCGTGAGGGATATGAACCAGCTCGACCTCGTGAAGCAGGTCACGCTTTACCGCGACGATGGAACCACGATGCATACTGAAAGTGCCTCGATCGACCTGAAAGCCGGCGGTGCCGCCGGGGCGGAGCCGGTTCATGTGGAAGGCCCGTTCGGGATACTGGATGCAGAGGGATTCACGGTGACGGAGAAGGGGGCGGCGATCGACTTCTCTGGTCCCGCTCACGTTATTCTAAACGGGACCAGCCATTGAAACGCCTTGCGATTGCTGTTGCCCCCTTGTGCCTGTACGCCGGCCTCCTCGCGGTTCCGGCGGTGGCGCAGCAACTTGATTTGTCGCACGGCGGACCGATCGATATCACCGCCCGCGACGGCATCGAATGGCGGCAGACCCAGCAGGAGGTGATCGCCCGCGGCGATGCCAGGGCCATTCGCGGCGGGGTGACTGTCACGGCCGACCGGCTGACCGCTTGGTATCGCAAAAAAGCGGGCGAGCAAACGGCCGGGCAGGCTTCAGCTCCGGCGCCGGCGGCGGACGTGTCTTCGGGACTGGCGGGTGATTCCGCGACCGAGGGGACAGAGATTTATCGGCTTCAGGCGGACGGACACGTCCACATTTTCACCGCCACGGATCAGGCTCAGGGTGACAAGGCCACATACGATCTGGATCAGTCGGTGCTGGTGATGACCGGCCATGACCTGAAGCTGACAACGCCGAATGATGTCATCACCGCCAGGGACGACCTGGAATACTGGCCGCAGAAGCACATGTCGGTCGCGCGGGGCAATGCGCTGGTTGTGACCAACGACGCCAAGCGTGTCGCGGCCGACACCTTGGTGGCTTACACGACCGATAACCCTCCGCCCGCTTCCGCGACGCCGCCACCCGCGCCCGCGGCCCCCGCCGCGGCCGGCGGCGACCCGCTGGCGGCGTCCGGCAAGCTGCAGCGCGTGGAGGCTTTTGGGAATGTCTCCATCCGCACCCCCACCGACACGGTAACCGGAGATCGCGGGGTTTATCTGCCGGATACCGGGATGGCCCGCCTGGGCGGCAACGTGCGGGTCACCCATGGCCAAAGCCAGCTGAACGGGGCCGAGGCGGATGTGAACATGAAGACCGGCATCGCGACCCTGATCGCCCGGCAGCCCGGCGAGTCGTCGATACCCGGCCGTGTGCATGGCCTGGTGGTGCCGAACGATCAGGGCAACAAGTCCATCGGCGGCGACCCCGGTAGCGGCCCGGCAAACGCAAAGGCGGGCCCGCCGGCACCCGCCCCGACTTCAGGACCGCAAAAATGAACAGTATGCCTGAAACCCGGCCGGCCGGCAGCTTCAAAGTGGTCGCCGGAAGCGGCGGCTTGACTGCCCGGGCGGTGGGAAAGACCTATAAAGGCCGCCCAGTCGTCCGGAATGTGTCGGTCACGCTGCACCGTGGCGAGGCAGTTGGCATGCTGGGCCCGAACGGTGCCGGTAAAACGACCACTTTCTACATGATCGTCGGCTTGGTGAAGCCCGATACCGGCTCTATCGCCCTCGACGGGGCCGACATCACCCGCCTGCCGATGTACCGCCGTGCCCGGCTTGGTATCGGATACCTGCCGCAGGAAGCCAGCGTGTTTCGGGGCCTCAACGTCGAGCAGAACATCATGGCGGCCCTGGAGGTGATCGAGCCGGACGCGGCCACGCGCGACATGATGCTGGACGAACTGTTGGCGGAATTCGGCATCGGCCATCTGCGCCGCACGCCGGCTCTGGCGTTGTCGGGCGGGGAGAGGCGGCGGGTGGAAATCGCCCGGGCGCTGGCGACGCAACCATCCTATATCCTGCTGGATGAGCCGCTGGCCGGCATCGACCCGATTGCGGTGGGCGAAATCCGCGACCTGGTGAAGCATCTGAAGGATCGCGGGATAGGCGTGCTGATTACCGACCACAATGTCAGAGAGACGCTGGATATCATCGACCGGGCCTACATCATGCACGACGGACAGGTTTTGATGGAAGGCAAACCGAACGAAGTTGTGGCGAATGAGGATG
>JAKBCJ010000504.1 GCA_021807975.1 Pseudomonadota bacterium
CTGTCGATGTCGAAAATCCGCCTGCGGTTTTCGAACGACAGGCACCACCGCAGGTCGGTGTGTTGCAGGTACAGGCGGCGGATGCCGGTCGTTCCTTCGTTGGCGTGGAACGCCGAGGGCAGCAGCACGCCAACGGAACCGTCCGCTGCCGTCAGCTCTATGTTGCGTTCGGCAAACAACCGGAACAGGTCCAGGTTGCCGCCCGTCGTCTCCCCGCCCGTCCGGACCCGTTGGTGGCGGTACAGCCGTCCCGCGATTCGCTTGGTTCGCTCGAATGCTGTGCGATACGCGTCGAACGCCGCGGCAACGCCGGGCCGAACCAGTGTCGCCTGTTCGATCGTGGTCCGTTCGGCCCGCGTGCGGGCGTCCAGGATCGCGGGGTCATAGTCGGCAACGAAGTCCTTGGTGTTCGGCAGCACCACATCCCAGGGGGGATTGCCCAGCACCACCGAGAATCCCGCTGGAAAGACTTCGGGGAATGTCAGGTCCCAGGCGACGGCGTCGGTTTCCAGGAGCCTGGTCTGGCTGTCGGTCAAGGTTGCCGGCCACGATCCGGTGTCAGCGACATGTCGCGCCAGGCCCAGCCAGATGTCGTCGCTGTCCCGGCCGCGCAGCATCGCCGCGCCCGACCACGTACCTGCCAGCATCCGCAATGGGTGCAACAATGCGTCCAACCGGTCCTTGGCCGCTTGTTTAATGGCCAAATCGGCCATGTCCCGGCCGATCGACAGGTTGAGTTCCCGCACCAGTTTCCCAGCGCAATGCAGGCTTGCCTCCAGCCGGTCGGCCACATCGCGGGCAAGCAGCGGGTCGAGGGCGCCGCCCGTGACCGGAAGTGTGGACAGCGAGGCGAAGAACGGACCTGTGAGTGCGTCGCCGTGGATCAGCCGGTGGTCGAGAAACGTCAGCGGCAAACCCTCGGCATAGGATTCCAGCCACAGCGACAGCTTGGCCAGTTCGACCGCCAGCTTGTTGCGATCGCAACCATATAGGCAGTGGACCGCGACGAGGCGCCGGCAGATCGCCCGGGCGCGGGCTTCGGAATAGCCCCGGCTGGGCAGGTAGGCGGCCAGTGTCCGGTCCGGATCGGGTAGCGCGGCGATACGTTCGTGCAACCCTAGTTCGTCGCAGCGGCGGCAGGCATCCAGCAGCGCCTCGCCCAAATGGCGGCAGGCCTCGACCAGGAAATGACCGCTGCCGGTGGCGGGATCAACGATGGTCATCGTCAAAAGCCGGGCGGGATGCGGATCGTCCGGTGGGCTGATCGCGGCGATTTTCGGATCCAGGGTTTCCCGGACCAAAAACCGGACAAACGCATGCGGCGTGTAGAAAGATCCGGAGGCTTTGCGACCCGAACCGCTGCGCAGGAAGAACTGTCCTGGCTGGATATCCGCCGGCCGGCCGGCGGCGGGAACCACGAACTCCGCCTTGCCCCGGTGCATCCGGATCAGCGGTTCGGCGGCAATTCCCGGCTCTTGCTCCAACAGCCCTTCGTAAATGCCGCCCAGATCTTCGACATCCAGCGATCCGTAATGGACCCGCGAACGCTGACCCTTCGTGGAGACGATCCATATCAATCTGTCGAGCAGGATGGCAGCGGCGCGGTCTCCCCAGGGCAGCCGGTCGAGCGCCGGGGTCGTATCGGACCCGAACAGCGCCCCGCCGAGCGGTTCGATCTGCAACTCGCTGCAGTGCAGACCATCCCGGAAGACTGAGAACAAATGCCGCAGCCCGGCTTCCAGCATGTGGCCGGTATCGTGCCCATGATCCAGATGCCTCCGCACCAAAGCCCCCAGCGCCTGGTTTGGCGACAGCGAGTCGCGCCAGAGTCTGGTGGAGGCAAAGCTGAAGCCTGTACCCGCGTCGGCGGGACTTTCCAGCTTCAGGATGAACAGCAGCCGATAGACCAGGATCAGGCCCTCGTGCCACAGCGTTGCCGGATCGATCGCGGCCCGATCCGGGAGCGCATCGATAAAGCCGGCGATGGCTTCCTTTGCCTGCCGTCGGAGTTCGGTTGTGACCCGGGTTTGATGCAGCCGCGCGGCGTCCAGAACCGACGGCAACCGGGGCAGGCCGTCCGCCCCGGCCAGCGCCTTCAGAACGCGGAACGAATCCGGGGCCGACTTTGCCTGCCGCCACCCGCTCAGTCCGATCGACAGGTGACTGTCCGACCGGGAGAGATCGCCGATCAGCAGGCGGATGGTCCCGCCATTGGTCAGCAGTCCGGCGCGTTCGCCCGTTGCCAGAAGCACGCGCTGCGCGACGCGGGTTGGGCTGGTGCGGTGATAGCGGATGGACCGGTCGGACCCCTCCAGGTCCACGTCGCCCGGAACGATCCATACTCGTAATTTCGCGCTGCCGGCGGTGGGCAATATCCATCCGCCACCTTCCTGGCCCTCCCGCGTGGCGACCGTGTCCTGCGGCATCGGCCGGCCATAGCCAAGGATGGTGGCGAGTTTTGCGACCCCGAGGGAGCCGCTCAACGGCTTCCATGAAGTGTCAGGAGCGTCCTTCAGCCCCAGGGCATCCTCCAGGCCGTCGCGCAGAAACGCGTCGGTTATCGCCGAACCGGCCAGTTCGCAATCGCTCAGGTCCAGCATCGGGGAACCAGCATCAGCATGCCCAGCGTGCTCACCGCCGGCCGGGGAAACTCCGAGGGCGCGTCCTGAAACCGTGCAAGTGCGGCCGCAGCCTCCCGCCGCCGGGGCAGAGGCACGTTCGCGTCGGCCGCGAAACTCATCAGACGCTGGACGGGGTCCTGGCCGTGGCGCCAGTCATCGGCAGGCGGTTCGGGATCGAACAGATCGCCGGCCCATCGTTGCGCCGGTCCGCACAGTTCGGTGGTCCGGCGAAGCAGCCATGCGCGGACAGCGGCATCGCGGCGACCGACCCGATCCTGATACAGCGCATTGGCCTCGTCGCATGTCTTCCGGGCCAGTTCCGCCGCATGGCGGCGGCCGGCGTCCAGTGCATTCGGCGCCCACGAGGCAAATGTGTGCTGCCACAGAAGATGCTGCGAAATAAGCGGTTCGCCTGGCGGAGATCGCCGGCCTGCGCCCGCCATGACGGGGCCCACCGAACGTGCGTCAACCGAAGCGGATAATTCGCCGTGTATCCATAGACCATCGGTTGGCGTGAGCGTGCTGGCCAGCCAGGCGGCCAAATCCTCACGCTGGATCGTGCCGTCCGGGAAGAGGCGCAGCGCGAAGACCGAACGGAGCAGCGACCCGGCCTCGACCGAATAGGTCATCAACAGCGAAGCCGCATCCCCGTAAGCGGCGCTCACCCGGCCGGTCCGTACCGATGCAATCGCTCGGCGGACCAGCGGATGCGAACGGCCCGGATAGATCGCGCAATCTCGCTGGCCATCGGGGTCGTCGGTCAGGCGCACGGTCCCCCGGGCCGCATCGAAGCCCGTCAGTCCATCCAGGTCCCGTGCCCAGGCGGGCGGAATTCGATAGACATCCCCGTCCGGAGTGAGCACGGAACGAACGAAC
>JAKBCJ010000067.1 GCA_021807975.1 Pseudomonadota bacterium
TGATCCCGATATGCCGCACCAGGCCCGGCATCAGCGTCCGGCGCATGCCTTTATTGATGTGGTCTGGAAACAGCCAGTTACCGAATTCGGGCAACTGCCTGAATGTCATTCCCTCATGCTGGATGGACCCGTCGCCGTACAGCAGCGTGGGGCCGACCGTGCCAAGATCCGGGTTCAGCTCCATCTGTTCGGCCAACCGCTCCAGCCAATCGTTTGGCCCCGGGAAAACGTCCGAATTCAGATAGCAGATATAGGTGCCGCTGGCGGCGCGCAGTCCGACATTGTTAGCCGGCGCGAAACCCATGTTCTGTTCCATCAGCACCGCTCGGAACGGTATCTGGAAACGCGCATACGCTGAACTGAAAAGCCGCTCCGCCTCTCGCCGCTTCGGGGGGTCGTCCAGAACGTAGATGAATTCATAGTCCGCCGCGGCCTTGTGGCTGGACAGGAAGGCCAACTGGTATTCGATGAAGTCCAGCCGACCGTACAGCGGAATGATCACACTGAAGCGCGGCGACGGATTCACGTGCCCGAACTCGATCATGTCCGCCTTGGGCGGGATGGCGAGACGCCGGTCGTTCAGGTGCCCAACGGCCGTTCCAATGGTCCGATCGAACGCCCGGGGGATTTCGCCGTAGCGGGCATCGACCGTATTCAGCAGACGTTTGATCGCCGCGATGCCGGTCAGCTTGGATGGCGGCAGCGCGCGGTAGCCGACCTCGCGCCGCGCGGTCTCCACCTCCACATACATTTCGGTGGGAATAACACCGGCAAACGGGACATAGACGATGAACCCGCAACGGGGGTCGTCGAAACCATGCTCGGCTCCGACGGCGGCGATGACATCGGGCCGTTGGATCCTGATGCAGGATTGGAAATCGATCGGTTCATTCATCGCACTTGAACGAAGCCGGAATGCGCGGACGATGCCGGGCTTGGCCAGAAACCACCCCATGATGATCAGACCGCCCGGCGGGCAGGCAATAACTTCGTCGAACCCGAGCAGGACAGGATCCGCGAGCGCGCCCAGCGTATCAACGCCGGCGTAAACGTGACGTGCGAGGTAGGCCAGCAATGCCATGCTGGCCTCCTGTTCGCCAATATTGACGATGATCGGACGAAGCCGTCCGCCGAGGTCCGCATCGCGGACACGCTGGGTGGAGCCCGAGGACCGGATGAACGACGATACGCCGCCAAACTGCATTTCGACCGAAGTCAGTCCGCCAAGCGGGCGGCCGGAACCCGGGATGAACATAACGAAGCCAACGCCCCGGCCTTCGATGTCGTCGCGCGCGTAAAAGCCGGTGACCGCTTCGCTGCTATGGAAGTTACCTTCCATGAAGCGAACCAACAGGTCGTCGGGCACCATATCGCGATCCCAGGTCCGGGTGACCCAGCCGACGAAGAACCAGCCGCCAGACGCGATATGGTAGCCGTACATATCCACAAAACCGTCAAGACGGTTAAGCGGATGGCGCAGCCGCCCATATCCGCCAGTGGACAGAAGTACAAGCAATTCTTCACAATTCGCCGAGCCGGATTCGGATTGCAATGTCTGCCTTACCGACGCGGCGACCTCCTGGTCGCCGATCGCCCTGGCACCGTGTTCCATTTCCATCCGCAGGGTTTCACCGTCTGCCCGAATTTGCAGCGCCGTGAGGTTCCCTATCGGCTCGTTCATGCCCTGCACAAAGATAACCACGCCGACCCCGAGGCCCTGAAGCCCGTCGCGACGGTAGAACGCCGTGATACAGGGGCCGGCGATATCGCCGCCTTGAAAATGGGCCGTGACCCGAACCGGCTTCGTCTCGTCCCAGCGCTCCGCCACCCAGCCGCAGAAAATCCACCCGCCTGCAAGTGTATTGTGGCCATGAAAGTCGATATGGCCGCCGATCGTGCGGCCCAGCAAAAGTGTCACATAGGTGTCACGGGCGATGCGGTCCTCGTGGCGTCCATGCTCCATGTAGTGGTGCAGCGGAGACGTGCAGATACCGTCGGCGATCGCTTGAGCGACGTCGGGAAAGGCCCGCAGATAGATGTCTTCGTCGAACGTATCGGGCACTGCGTCGAAGCCATCGTCCGCTTCATCGGGGTTTTGCGAGCCGAGATCGGGGATATCCTGGATGTCCTGGTCTAAATGGTCAGCCATGGTGTCGCGCAATGCGCCTCTTCAGGTGCCGGGGGTTAAGGTCCGGTACCGGATTGACGGTTTATCGCGATACGGATCGTTCGCCTAGCGCAGAACGCGGCTGCGGCGCGGGTTATGTTACGCCCCGGACAGCGGCGGTTTCCCGCCGCACCGGTCTATTCCCGCCGTTCGAACCGCGCCCGGTCCGCGGGCAGCAGGCGGACCTTCATGTGGACGGCGGCATCGTCGTCATGACGCTCGACAACCTCGCCATGCTGATACAGCCATGCCATCCGGGCACCGTCCTGCGGGGGAATATCGTAATCCGCGACTTCCATGCCTTGCGCGATCCACAGGTCGATCGCAGCCTTCAGCGCTTCCAGACCTTCGCCGGTGATTGCCGAGACGGCGACGGCGCCCTCCCGCAGCGGTATTTCGGCGACCCCGCCCAGCAGGTCGGCTTTGTTCAGCACTTCGATGGTGCGATCGGGCCAGGCCGGGTCCAGCGTCCCGTCGGCCACCATGTCGTCCAGCACTTTGATGACGTCGCCGCGCTGGGCCACGGTTTCGGGATGAGCCGCGTCGCGGACGTGCAGAATCACATCGGCTTCCGACACTTCTTCAAGCGTTGCTCGGAATGCTTCCACCAGCTCGTGCGGAAGCTGACTGATGAACCCGACGGTATCGGACAGGATCACCCGCCGGCCGGACGGCAGTTTCAGGCCGCGCATCGTCGGGTCCAGGGTTGCGAACAACTGGTCCTTGGCCGTTACGTCGGCGCCGGTCAGCGCATTGAACAGCGTGGACTTGCCGGCGTTGGTGTAACCGACCAGGGCGACCACGGGGAACGGCACCCGCTTGCGGGCCGATCGATGCAGGCCGCGGGTCCGGCGCACCTGTTCCAGGTCCTTGCGCAACCTGACCAGCCGGTCGTCGATCAACCGCCTGTCGGCCTCGATCTGGGTTTCACCAGGGCCGCCCAGGAAGCCGAAGCCGCCGCGCTGCCGTTCTAGATGGGTCCAGGACCGTACCAACCTGGATCGCTGATATTGCAGATGCGCGAGTTCGACCTGAAGCGTGCCCTCTTTGGTCGCGGCTCGTTCACCGAAAATATCCAGGATCAGGCCGGTACGGTCGATGACCTTGCAACCCCATGCGCGTTCCAGGTTGCGCTGCTGCACAGGCGACAGTGCGGCATCGACCACCACGACATCCACATGTCCGCTGGAAATAGCCTGGCCCTGAGCGGCGACCTGGCCTTCCCCGAGCAGCATGGAAGGCCGCCGCATGCGCAGGGGCAAGATAGCTTCATGCACGACGACCAATCCGATCGACGCGGCCAGCCCGACAGCTTCGGCCAACCTGGCCTCGGCGGCCCGGGGCTGATCGACGCCGGCGACGTCCCGTCCCTGCCGTTCCCACGGCAGGATCACAGCGGCCCTGGTCGGCGCCCCGGGCAAAGGGGCGTCAACACGCTGGAACTCATCCTCATCGGATGCGTCCACATCAAGTCCGTTCAGCGGGTCGGCCACGGCAGGCTACCTCGATCGATAAAAACCGGACGATCAGTCGTCGCCGGTCACACCGCTGACGTCCCGAACAGGTGCGGCGGCTGCCCCTTCGACTTTCGATGCATCGAAGAGCTGTATCGGTGCACCGGGCATGACGGTGCTGATGGCATGCTTATACACGAGTTGGGTATGCCCATCCCGGCGAAGCAGAACGGAAAAATTGTCAAACCAAGTGATGATCCCCTGGAGTTTGACACCGTTCACAAGGAAAACCGTTACCGGCGTTTTGCTTTTCCGCACATGATTCAGGAACACATCCTGAACATTCTGCGCTTTCTCGTTGGCCACGGCCACAATCCTTCTTTTTTTGTGTGGAGAGTTCGATTGGACAAAGGCCCGGCGGTTCGTGGCACGGCCACCGGGAGCGATCAGTGTAGCATCACAGCCACTTCACGCAAGGTCGCGTAAACGTGCGCCAAGAGCATGTGCCGATGGGAAATGGATATCCGGGGCGGCGTGTTCAACTCCCCCGTCGTGATCCGCGTTGCCAATCAGCACGGCGGTGACGCCAGCGGCGCGTGCGGCCTGCATATCCAGCGCGGTGTCTCCCATATACCACACCGATGAATCGGGCGGGCAGCCGAACCGAGCGAGCGCCATTAGAATCGGGGCGGGGTCCGGTTTGTCGGCGGTGGCGTCGCCGGCACCGATCACCGGCCCGAAGAACCCGCTCCATCCAAGGTGGACCACTTCGCGGCGCAGGAATGCCCCGGCTTTGTTGGACACCACCCCTTGCGGCCATCCGGATCCGGCCCGCAGAACATCGGGAACGCCTGGCATCGGGGCGACGTGGTCCAGGTGGCTGTCAGTAAGCGTGTCGTAGAAAATATCGCGCGCGTGTTCCCACTGGTCGCCGAACATCGCCGGGAAACTGTCGCGCAGCGAGACCCGGACCCGGTTTTTGGTATCCTCGACGGTCCAGGCCGGGCGCCCGAATGCGGCGAAGACAGCGTTCAAAGCCGCGGTAATGCCGGCCCAGCCATCGATCAGGGTATTATCCCAGTCGTATAACAGTATGGACGGACGCATCAGCACGCTTCATCCCGCGCGTCTGCCCCGGCGGCGGACCTTTCCAGGCGATCCATTACGCAAGCGTTCGCGCACACCCGCAGCCAGCCATCGAACGACAGGTCGTGGGCGTTATCCTTCGGGGCGAAGCGATCGATGTAGCCTTTCAACAGACCGGGCATCAGGACTTCCACTGTTCCCGCCGGACGATCGCGTTCCGCCAGCACGACCCATAGCAGGGTAACCGGCCCATATTTGTTGAGCGCCATGTGCAGTGGCAGAATTTCTTCCTCGGAGACCGGACCATCGAAACGATAAACGAAAATCTTTTCCGCGGCCTCCAGCTCCTCCATGAATTTTCGGCGCAGGAATTTCAGCCGGGCGGACTCTTGCTCGCGCAACAGCCAGGGGCTGCGCTGTCCTTCATAGACGAACGTATGGTACACGAGGCCGTATTTCTTTTCGTGGATCATGTACTCCGCGCGCGGACTACCTTCCAGCCGCGGATCGATGTCATCGATCTCGCCCAGGCCATTGAACCCGCTTTCGACCCCACGAACCAGATTGCGCATGAAGGTGCTGGAAAACCGTAGAAGTCCCAGGGGTTCGGCGTCACAACGGCGCTGGAACAGGCCGAATTCGCAATTTTCACCCACTGATTCGAACTTCAGCGCGATCTGCGGGATCGCCAGGCCGGTTCGGCGAGCCGCCCACTCGGCAGTGTCCCGATCTCCATACCGGCCCGATCCGGATTCGCTGCCCGGTCGCAGTATAAGGCCGGGGGGGAGGTGGTAGCCGGCGTGCCGGCCGGCATCCAAAATGCGGAACAGCCTGGCTTCCGATACGGCGAAGGCCAGCGGCCGATCGTCCCCGGAATCGCCAAAATCCTTGGGCCGGACCGCATCTGGATGCTGCAGGGTAACGACCATGCGATCGGAGCTTTGGGCAAGCGCGCCGGGGATCCGGTAACCCAGCAGGGTTGGGCGCGAAATCTCACAGGAGCCGATGACGGTATCGTTGATGGAAACGATCAGGCGTTGGCTGGGCAGTTCCGGACAATGGATGAACGGGATGACATCGAGGGTCAGGAAATACTCGTTTGCCGCCTGAACCCGCGGCAGCATCAAATGGCTCTCGGCCCCGGTTCCCCAGGTGAATTCAGGTTCGGACCGAGCCCATCCGCCACCCAGAAAAGCAAGGCTGTTGCCCGTCGCCGCGAAGGAGATCGTCAGGTCGCATTCAACATCCATCGTATACTCTCAATCCCTGAACAAAGGCTGCGCCTGACCGCCGTCATCGAACTTCATTCGAGACAGACTGTTATATCTTGGTGGCAATCCTGTTTGCCAAGGATGCACGCGATGGAACGAGACGCCGGCCGTGGCGAATTTCTTCCCCCGCTGTTGAAGAGACGATCATGCTGATGACTTATAACTGAAAGAGTGCGAGCTGGCACGTTTCGATAAATGTCAATGGCTACACCGGTTCGGCCCGTACCCGCCAAAGGCGATGACGATGGCGGGCCCAGCAACCGCTTGACGGTTCACCGGTCCCCGTCCACATGACGCCTACCATGTCAACAACCCGACTGACCATCGATCATCGCACCGCAAGCCAGGTTCGCCATCCCGAAAAGGCGAACCGTCCGGACAATCCGATTCAGCGGAAACCCGCCTGGATCAGGGTTAAGGCACCCAATCACCCGGTCTATCAGGAAACCAGGGCGCTGATCCGTGAGAACCGTCTGGTAACGGTGTGCGAGGAGGCGGCCTGCCCGAATATCGGCGAATGCTGGTCGAAGCGGCACGCCACGATGATGATCATGGGCGACACCTGCACGCGCGCCTGCGGTTTTTGCAACGTGCGCACCGGCCAGCCCTCGGGCCTGGAAGCGGACGAACCGCTTCGGGTCGCCGATGCCGTGGCGAAAATGGGTTTGCGGCATGTCGTTATCACCTCGGTCGATCGTGACGATTTGACAGACGGCGGTGCCGCCCATTTCGCCGCGGTGATCCAGGCCATACGACAAGCCGCGCCAGATACGACGATCGAGGTTCTGACACCTGATTTCCTGCGTAAGCCGGGCGGCGCGGAAACCCTGGCGGCCGCCCGCCCGGATGTTTTCAACCATAATCTGGAGACGGTGCCCCGCCTGTATCCCGGGATTCGCCCCGGCGCCCGATATTACCAGTCGCTGCGGCTGCTGGACCGCGTCAAGCAGATCGAGCCATCGGTGTTCACCAAATCGGGTCTGATGGTCGGGCTGGGCGAGACCAAAACCGAAATCATGCAGGTGATGGACGATCTGCGGATCGCAGATGTCGATTTCCTGACCATCGGCCAGTATTTGCAACCGACGGTAAAACACGCGGCGGTGGACCGCTTCGTCACGCCCGACGAATTCGCCGAATACGCGGCCATTGCCCGGGCAAAGGGCTTCCTGCTGGTTTCGGCGACGCCGTTGACCCGCAGTTCGTACCACGCCGACTCCGATTTTGCCGCGCTTCGGAATGCCCGCGGCGAAAAGCTGGCGCGACAAGGGGACTGATGCCGACTCACGCCGAGAGCAGGATCGTTCAGTACACCCCTGAACAACTGTTCGATCTGGTGGCCGATGTGGATCGGTATCCCCGCTTCCTGCCGTGGTGTGTGGCGTCGCGCGTGCGCAGCCGGTCCGACACCCTGCTGGTCGCCGATCTGACCATCGGCTTCGGCCCGTTCCGGGAAAGCTTCACCAGCCGGGTAACACTGGACCGCCCAAGGCGGGTAACGGTGAAATACGAGAACGGACCCTTCCGCTACCTGAACAACCAGTGGGACTTCACCCCCCGGGACAGCGGCACGGAAGTCGCGTTCTTTGTCGATTTCGAGTTCCGCAGCCGGATTTTGCAGGCCGCGATCGGGGTGGTTTTCAACGAGGCGGTGCGCCGGATGGTGAACGCCTTCCTGAAGCGTGCCCGCGACGTGTATGATCCGCCGCCTGTTTCCTAGGATACGCCGCCATGGTTTACGCCCCTGTTCGGCCGGATCGGTCGCTGCCGCCGGTCCTGGTCAATCTGTTCTCCGACACCCAGACCCGTCCATCCGCGGCGATGAAGGACGCGATGATGCTGGCCGAGGTCGGCGATGAGCAAAACGGTGACGACCCCGGGGTGAACGCCCTTTGCGATCGCATGGCGGCTTTGACGGGCAAGGAATCGGCGGTGTTTCTGCCAACCGGGACGATGTGCAACCAGATTGCGCTGCTGGTCCATACGCGGCGCGGCGACGAAATCCTGGCGCATGAGAGTTCGCACATCGTCGGTAACGAGGGCGGTGCCCCGGGCGCGCTGGCGGGTTCGGTGGTGCTGGGGCTGCGGGGTGCGCGCGGGATGTTCGACAGCGCGACGATGACGGCCGCACTGCGGGAAAAGCGGCGCAACGCCCCGCCGCAGACCCTGGTGGCGGTGGAGCAGACCACCAATGCCGGCGGCGGCGCGGTCTGGCCGCTGGACCTGTTGAGCGATGTGCTTGCTTCGGCGCATCGGCTGGGGATGAAAACTCACATGGATGGCGCCCGCCTGATGAACGCCGCAGTGGCGGCCGGGATTTCGGCGGGGGCGTTCGCTGAACACTGCGACTCGGTATGGCTGGATTTCACCAAGGGCCTCGGGGCCCCGGTCGGGGCGGTGCTGTGCGGGTCGGCTGCGTTTATCGACCAGGCCTGGCGGTGGAAGCAGCGGCTGGGCGGGGCGATGCGTCAGGCGGGTATTTGCGCCGCCGCGTGCCTGTATGCACTGGACCATCATGTGGACCGGCTTGCCGAGGATCACGCCAATGCCAGGACATTGGCGGCGGGGCTTGCGGAGGTGCCGGGACTGGCCGTGGAGGAACCGGAGACCAATCTGGTGTTCTTCGATACGCGCGCCAGCGGACTGACGGCCGATACCCTGGCGGCGCGGGTGCGCCGGGAAGGACTGTCGGTTTCGACCGTCGGGACCTATCGCGTGCGGGCCTGCACCCATCTGGATGTCGATGCGGCCGGTGTCGATACGGCCGTGCAAATCATTGCCGGCGCGATACGCGGGGCGTGATAACGGCACTGGTTCCGCCCGGATCCGCGTCGGGTCAGTGAAGCGAATCAGTCCCTTGCCGTCAGTTCCCCCGCCAGCGGCGCGTGATTGAGTAAGGCCGCCAGGATGGTGCCGCCGACCGCGTTGCCTAGAAACGCCGGCAGCAAAAATCGGAACGCGTAGTCGGATAGCGTCGCGTGACCGGTGAGAACGGCGAAAGCGGCCTCCACTGATCCGGCAATGATGTGCGGAAACTGGCAGATGGCAATGACATAGGTCAGCAGGATGATAATCAGCGCCCGTCCGGCGCGGGCCGACGGCAGCAACCACACCATCAGCCCGATCAGCCAGCCGGCGGATCCCCCGGTCAGCGCGGTATGCCAGAAGGGGCCGGCCATCGTATGGGCGGACAGGGCGGTCATTGCCTGCACCGTTGCCGGCGGGAATACCTCCGGCGCGGCGGAGATGGCGGCGAACACCCAGGTGGCTATCAGGTTGGCGGTCAATACGATCGCCCAGACGCGCAGCGCGAGCCGGAACGATCGAAGGTCACGGCGGGTAAGGACCGGAATGACCGCTGTCAGGGTTGTTTCGGTGAACAACTGTTGCCGGCCAAGGATAACGATGAGGAAGCCGACCGCATAGCCGAAGCTGCCGATCAGAGGACGCCAGGGCGTGTCGGGCAGATGCCCCTGCAGCGTGGCCTGCGTCAGGAATGAAAAGCCAATGGACAGGCCGGCCGCGAGCCCGGACCACGCAAGGCCGCCGAATGATCGTTCAAGTTCCTCTTCGCCCTGCGCCCGGACGATTTCATGGATGACCATGGCGCCCATCGGCGCACCAGCCGCTGCCTGCCGCTGCTCTTTCCGATCCAGATGCGGGGAGGATTCTCCGGCTCGGGCCATACGGGTCTCCTGCTGTGGTGCCGGTGCGTAACGCGCGGGTGCGATCCGCGTTTGGGCAGCTTGCATCACTTTGGAGACCGAATCCTCGATTGGGGCGGGATGATTGCGGGCAGTTCGGCGCACTGGCACGCTCCGCCGGCCCCGGTGCCGGCAGTGGGCCATTGTTGGCTTCCTACCGATCGGATGGCCGCGGGTTTGACATTCCCGGCCAGCGATGCGATCCGGTTACCGAACAGTAGCCTGGAGTTTGATGTGAACGATGCGCTGCCGCTGGGGGAATCGCCCCTGCGATCGATCGACGCTGTCGAAGACGGCCTAAGCAAGGCCGGGTATATCGCCAATCGTCAGATTTCGACCGCGATCTACATGGCGCACCACCTGCAGAAGCCGATCCTGGTCGAAGGCCCGGCCGGCGTGGGCAAAACCGAACTGGCGAAGTCGGTCGCGTCGTGGCTGAAACTGCCGCTGATCCGGATGCAGTGCTACGAGGGCCTGGATGAATCCAAGGCATTGTACGAATGGAAATATGGCAAGCAGTTGCTGTACACCCAGATCCTGAAGGACAAGATCAACTCGGTGATCGGTGACGCCGGCGATCTCGCGACGGCTTTGGATAAGCTGCACTCATTCGGCGACGTGTTCTTCTCCCACCAGTTCCTGGAACCGCGCCCGCTGCTGCGGTCGTTGCAGGAACCGCGCGGGTCGGTGCTGCTGATCGACGAAATCGACAAATCGGACCAGGAGTTCGAGGCGTTCCTGCTGGAAATCCTGTCCGACTATCAGGTGACGATTCCTGAAATCGGCACCGTCAGCGCGCTGGTCCCGCCGATCGTGCTGCTGACATCGAACGCGACGCGCGATCTGGGCGATGCGCTGAAGCGGCGCTGCCTGCATCTGCATATCGGCTTCCCCGACGATAAGCTGGAAGCCAAAATCATCGGCTCCCGCGTGCCGGGGATCGATGCTCGGCTGCTGAAGCAACTGGTCAGTTTCGCCCAGCAACTTCGCGCGATGGACCTGAAGAAGGTGCCATCGGTCAGCGAAACGATCGACTGGGCGAAAATCATGATGCTGCTTCACACCTCGGTGCTGGAGGTCGATCTGGTGCGCGACACGCTGAACGTGCTGCTGAAGTTCGAGGCCGATATCGAGGCGGCGGGCAAGCAGCTCGCCGGACTGACCCACAAAGCGAGGCAGGACGCCGGCATCGCATGATTTCAGCGCCCGCCAGCGAACCGCTTCGCCGTTTCCTTCAGGTCGCCCGCGGCGCCGGATTGCGCGTTTCGGCGGCCGAAGGGATCGACGCCGCGCGCGCCGTGGACCTGATCGGCTACGCCGACCGCACCATCCTGAAAGACACGCTGGGTTTACTGCTGGCCAAAACGCCCGACGAAAAGGCGGCGTACGAGGAGGTCTTCGACCTTTACTTCAAACGCGACGAATTCGCTGGCGACAAGGTGGACGACCAGGACGGCGGTGAGCCGAACGAAGCCTCCAGCCCGTCGAACGGGGAAGGCGGCGATGGGATGGGCGGGCAAGGCGGCCAGTCGCTGGGTTCATTGCTGTCCTCTGACGATCGCGCCACCCTGGCGACCGCGATGGAGCAGGCCGCCCGCGAGGCCGGAATCGAAAACATCCGCTTTTTCACACAGAAGAACCTGTATGCACGCCGCATCCTGGACCGCATGGGCCTGCGCGCCCTGGAACGCGACATGGAAGCGATGCGCCAGACCGGCACGCCCGAAGGTCTGGGGCGGGCACAGTTCCTGGAAGGCAAGGTCGATCAACTGCGCGATGCGGTTCGTGACTTTGTCGAACGGAACTTGATCCTCTACGCCAAGGGGGAAACCGAAAAATTCCGCGAGGAACTGCTGAAGTCCGCCCGCCTGTCAAACCTGGAACGCCGCGACCTGGACCGGATGCGCATCCTGGTGCGCCAGATGGCCAAAAAGCTCGCCGCGCGTTACGCGAAAACCCGCCGCCGCCGGCTGCGCGGGCAACTGGATACGCGGCGCACCCTGCGCCGGAACATGGGGTGGGGCGGCATTCCGTTCATCACCGTCTGGAAACAGAAACGTATCGAAAAACCCCGCGTCATGGTGCTGTGCGACGTGTCCGGTTCGGTCGCCGCCATGGCGCAGTTCCTGCTGATGTTCATGTATTCGATCAACGAGGCGCTGTCGGATATCCGCTCGTTTGCCTTCGCCGGCTCCCTGATCGAGGTTTCGGACATTCTGGAAAAGGAACCTGTCGAGGAAGCCATTACCAAGATCATGTCGCTGATCGGTTTCGGATCGTCGAACTACGGCAATTCGTTCGCCGATTTCGAGGATGGCTGGATGAAGCATGTGACCAACAAGACCACGGTCATCATCCTGGGCGATGCCCGCGGCAACCGGACGGACCCGCGCACCGACGTGATCGGGCGGCTGTCGCAGCGATCCAAGCGGATCATCTGGCTGAACCCGGAATACCGTTCCGCCTGGGGCACCGGCGATTCCGACATGTTCCGCTATGCGCCATTCTGCAATCTGGTGACCGTATGCAGCACGCTGCGCCACCTGGAACGCGCGATTTCCGACATTCTGGAAGACGCGGCCTAGGCAGTCCGTGTAGCTTAGCCGATGCGTCAGACCTACCCTATCTCCGACCACTGCGACGGCAAGCGCTTCTTCAATCCCGGCGTTGTCCCATCATCGCTAAACCTCCTCCAACTCCTCCGCTGGAGGTTGTGGGGGGAGCGTGCGACCTGGCCGGCCGAAGTCGCCAATTCATCATTCCCGCCGCCCCCGGACGCTGTCCCGGCTGGTTCGGCATCCATCACGTTTATCAACCACGCGAGCTTTCTGATCCGCTTCCCGGGCGCCGTGGTGCTGACCGACCCGATCCACAGCGAACGCTGTTCCCCCGTGTCCTGGGCCGGCCCCAGGCGCGCCCGCCAGCCAGGTATCGCGCTGGCCGACCTGCCGCGGCCAGACATCGTTGTGCTGTCGCACAACCATTACGACCACATGGACCTGCCGACGCTGCGGGACATTCACAGCCGCCATGCCCCGCGCTTCGTCACCACACTGGGGAATGCCAAACAGCTTCGTGGCCTGGGTATCGACGCGGTTGAACTGGACTGGTGGCAAGACCTCACCATCGGCCCCGTCCACATCACCTGCACAAGGGCCCGCCACTTCTCCGCGCGCACATTGTTCGATCGCAATCACACGCTCTGGGGTGGGTTCATGCTGCGAACAGAGCACGGTCAGGTACTGTTCGCAGGAGATTCCGCCGCTGGCCCGCATTGGCGCGAAATCCGGGATCGGCTCGGGGCGCCGGACGTCGCCCTGCTGCCGATCGGCGCCTATGAGCCGCGATGGTTCATGGCTGCCGCCCATATGAACCCGGCGGAGGCCGTCGATGCGCACCAGGACCTGCAAAGCCGCCAGTCCATCGGGATGCATTTCGGCACCTTCCAACTGACGGATGAGGCAATCCAGGCGCCGCTCGAAGCCTTGGCCGGCCTTAATCCAGATCGGTTCACCGCCCTGGACTTCGGCGAAAGCAGGCTGTTCCCGCTGAATTCAGACCGAGGCAGCTAACATTACGCCTCGCGGTAGCCAAGCAGCAGCAGCCCGCAGACCAGGATGCAAACCGGCCATATCCAACCCGCCGCCTGCCATGCGATCGGGTTCTCGCGCGGGTTCAGTCTGATCTCCAGCCACCTTCCCCAGCCGGCCGCGATCCCCGCCAGCGCCAGCGGCGTGTGCGTCAGTTCAATCAGCAACTGGTCCTTCACATTGGCGATGGCATGGTTGTGGGTCAGCAGCATCGTGCCGCCCGCCGCGCACAGCAGCGGAAACACCAGCTTGGCCCACTGGTTGTTCCAGTTGGTCGCCCGCACCCGCCACTCAAAGTAGGTAAAGGCGACAATCAGCAAAACGAAGAACCGGTGCTGCGCCACCTCCACATCGCGGAAGCTGTCCAGAAAGCCGATATCGCCCATCGGCCATGTCTCCGGATCCGACCGGAAGAACAGAAACACCGCCAGTCCCAAAAACGCTAACGGCCAATGCCGCGCCCACCGCACCCCCGCCCGGTTCAGCAAAGCCAGCAGCCCGACCAACACCACGATCAGGCCAGCCCAGTGGTGATTGTATTCCGACCACGCGATGTCGTCGGCATTACGCGGCGGCAGGTCCCCTGCCCCGGGCGTGAACGCAACCTGCGGTGCGGCCTTCTTCGCCGCCGCCTCGGCATCCAGTTGCGCCTGCAACGCCGGCAGCGCCAGGTCGTCGTGGCTGGGGCTGCTCAGCCGCGGCCATTCCGGCGTGTTGCGGACCACGATTTCATGCCAACTGACGCGATCCTGAGTCAGATCGACCGCCGGCGGCACCGATGTCAGCGACGCGGCCGCGAAGAAGATCGCGATGCCGATGCCGAGTTCCACCTCCGCGAACCGCCGCAGCCGGTTCACCGGGGTCGCGGGGTTCTTCCGCAGCCGCTCCACCAGCACGAAGTTCCCCCCGCCCAGCGCCAGCAGCATCAGGAACATGACGATCTTGGCACCGACCATTACCCCGAACGCGGTGCCATAGAACCCCGCCAGATCGCCGATATATACCACGCTCATGGTCACGCCGCTGATCAGGATGCAGATAACGCCCACCATCGACATGCGGGAAAACCGTGCACCGACCAGACGGAACGCCGCACCGCCGCGGATGCGGGACAGTGCCAGCAGAAAGCACGGAATGCCGCCGATCCAGATCGCGGCACCGAGCTGATGCAGCCCCTCGACCACCAGCAGCACCCCCCGCCCGTCCAGACGCGCGGCGGCGTGGGTGGTCAGCGTGGCCGCGGCGAGTTCGATGACGGACAGCGCCAGCAAAGCGAATACAGGCGCGCGATCCTTCCAGGACAGAAGCACGAACGCCATGGAAACCGCGGCGACGGTCTTGACCATCCCGGCCACGGCGAATCCCGCGCTCAGGACGTTGCGGATAGACAAATCGACGGTTGCGATCAGAACCGCCGCCTGCAAAGCGACGGTCGCGGCCTCCGACGCCACCAGCGCCAGTGCGGCATACCCGGCGATACGAGCCGATCCGGTCACGATCCCCTGCCCCGACCGTCCGAGCCCGGGTGCCAGGGGACGTGCCAGGAAAATCAGGAACAGCACGCCGCCCAACGCCGTTGACTGCGACAGGATCGTCAGCCCGTGGACAACGATCGACAGGTAACCGAACAGATCGACCAGCAGTTCCATGATCAGGGGGCAGTCACGGTGATGGGAACGTCGCCACGGGTGATATGCCCATCCACCGCCAGCACCTGCCAGCGCACCACATACGCGCCAGGAGTCAGATTGAGGTGTGCGTCGATAATGTCGGGAGCCCCGGCCGGCGCGATCGGCACGGTATCGCGGGTGCGATCTGGCCGGATCAGCGTCAGGCGCGAACG
>JAKBCJ010000505.1 GCA_021807975.1 Pseudomonadota bacterium
CGTCATGATGTCTGGTCAGCCGGCATGAACCGGCGGTATCTGCCCGGCCCCGGCATCCTGATCTCCGTCGGCGCGGTGGTGGCCGCCGTGCTGCTGGGTATTGTCCTGATCGCACTGATCGGCGTGTCGATCGGCGATGCGCTGGACGCGTTCGTCGATGGCACCATCGGGTCCGCCTATGCCATCGCCGCGTCGGTAAACCGCAGCGTGGTGTTCGCGCTGGTTGGCATCGGCTTCGTCTTCGCCAACCGGGCGAATCTGACCAATGTCGGCGGGGAGGGCCAGATCGCGCTGGGCGGCATCGCCGCTACGGCGGTCGCGCTATACGGCCATGTCGCTGAATTGCCGCTGGGCCTGTCATTCGCCCTGCCGATGCTGGCGGCGGTTGCGGCGGGCGCCTTGTGGGGCGGACTGGCCGGCATCCTGAAAACGCGGGCCGGGACGAACGAGGTCATCTCCACTTTGCTGTTGTCGTTCATCGCGGTCTGGCTGCTGTATTGGTGTGTGCAATCGAATGCCTTGCTGCGGCAGCCGATGACCAACTCCGCCACTCTGCCGGAATCGCTGGAAATCCCGGATCTAACCAAGCTGCCCCTGGTGACGGCCGATCCATCACTGCCGCTGAACATCGGCCTGCCGCTGACCCTGCTGATCGCGGTTATCGTGGCGATGTTTCTGACGCGCGGCACTGTGGGACTGCGGCTGCGAGCCATCGGGCTGAACCCGTTGGCGGCCCGCCGGGCGGGAATCGCGACCGAACGGTATGCGGTGGCGGCGATGCTGATGGCCGGCGGGCTGGGTGGGTTGGCGGGCGCGTTGATGCTGCAGGGCGACCAGTATGTGCTGAAGGACGGGTTTTCCTCCGGCTATGGCTTCGACGGACTGGTGGTCGGACTGCTGGCTCGGGGTTCTGTCACCGGCGTCATCGCCAGCGCGCTGCTGTTCGGCTTCCTGAGATCTGGCGGCATTTCCATGGAGCTGCAGGCCGGGGTGCCATCGGCGGTGGTGCGGATCATCCAGGGCATTATCGTCGTGGCGCTGGCCGGCGCCGTCTATTGGATAGACCGGCGGGGGACATCGCGATGATCAGCGCGGAATCGGCGGCTGTCTTTATCGGCTCCTCTATCCGGCTTGCCACGCCGCTGCTGATGGGCGGCATCGGCGAACTGGTCAGCGAGCGGGCCGGCGTGCTGAACATGAGTGTCGAGGGCATGATGCTGACTGGGGCCTTCGCCGGGGCCGTTGGGTCCTGGGCGACAGGTCAGCCGATCCTGGGGCTGGCGATCGGGCTGCTGGCGGTGCTGCCGGTGGCGCTGTTGCAGGCGTGGCTGAGCAATACGTTGCGGGCAAACCAGATCGTCAGCGGCATCGGCATCAATATCCTGGTTCTGGGCGCCACCACGCTGGGCTATCGCGAGATTTTCGGAGAGCGCTCCAGCGACGAAATTCCCGGCTTCGGCAAGTGGGCGCCGCCCTTCCTGGGCGACATACCGGTGTTCGGGCAGGCGGTGTTCCTCCAGGTTTGGATCGTCTATCTGGGCCTGGCGATCGCCGTCGGTACCGCGCTGGTCCTGCGCTTCACCGCTATCGGCCTGGCGGTCCATGCGGCGGGGATGGAGCCCCGAGCGGTGGATAAATCCGGGCTGTCGGTGCGCGGGATCCGCTATGGGGCGGTGACGTTCACCGGCCTGATGTCGGCGCTGGGCGGTACGTTCCTGTCGATCGGCGATATCCACACTTTCACCGAAGGCATGACCCGAGGTGCCGGCTATCTTGCCATCGCGGCGGTGATCTTTGGGAACTGGAAGATTGGCCGCACCATTGGCGCTTGCCTGCTGTTCGGGGCCGCGACCGCGCTGCAGTTTCAATTGCCGGCCATGGGCGTGGACATACCAAACGCCTTGCTGATCATGCTGCCGTATCTGCTGGCGTTCCTAGCCGTCGCAGGGCTGGTTGGCCGCCAAAGCGCACCCGCATCGCTGACCGTGCCTTGGTGAGGCAAGGACGGCTTCGGTTCGTGATTCGGTGCCAGAGGAAGCGGGGGAACGAATTATCCCTTGATCAGCGAGAGAAGGGAGCGGTCGTCTCATGCGACGGCTTCGCGGATCATTTTGAGCAATAGGTTAGCCTAGCAGGCTGCTGAAAACCTAGCCATCGTTTCGGGTTCGTGATTCGATTGCCTTCCGGCACGGAGGGGGCAGGAATGCCCGGCGGGGACACTGAGACAAGTAGCCTGTTCAGCTATGTCAGCTGCGAGGCGCGGGTGCCGACACATCATCCGATGCGGATCATTCGGGCGATCGTTGATGAGGCGCTCGGTGTTCTCTCGGAGAAGTTCGACGGGCTGTATGCTACCCAAGGCCGACCGTCGATCCCACCGGAGAAGCTGCTACGGGCACTGCTGCTGCAAGCGTTCTGAGGCCTGCGTTCAGAGCGTCAATTGATGGAACAGCTCGACTACAACCTGCTGTTCCGCTGGTTTGTGGGGCTGTCGATGGACGCGCCAGTGTGGGATGCCAGCACGTTCAGCAAGAACCGCGACCGGTTGCTGGAAGGCGACGTGGCCCGGCAATTCCTGGCCGCGATTATCAGTCAGCCGCGGGTGAAGGCGCTGATGTCGGACGAGCATTTCTCGGTTGACGGCACGTTGATCCAGGCCTGGGCGAGCCAGAAGTCATTTCAGCCCAAGGCTGATACGGCTCCGTCATCGGGCAAGGACGAGCCTCTCGATCCTCCACCCCCGTCAGGACGCAACGCCGAGCGCGACTGGCGAGGCCAGAAGCGCGGCAATGAGACGCATGCGAGCAAGACCGATCCGAATGCCCGGCTGGCTCGCAAGTCGGATGGCCAGTCCAGCATCCTTGCTTATGCGGGACATGTCTTCATGGAGAACCGCAACGGCCTGGTCGCCGATGCCTGTTTGACGCATGCCTCGGGCACCGCTGAGCGAGACGCGGCCCTGACGATGCTCGATCGCCGCAAGGATAAGCGCCGGATCACGCCGGGCGCCGACAAGGGTTATGACGTAAACGGCTTCATCGTAGCGCTGCGCGATCGGCAGGTAACACCCCATATCGCGGCTGACCGGCGGGTCAGCAAACATGGTGTGGAGCGCCATTGGGAAATCGACGGGCGCACCACCCGCCATATCGGCTATAAGATCAGCCAGCGTATCCGCAAGCGCATCGAGGAAGCGTTCGGCTGGACGAAGTCCGCCGCTGGGAAACGGCAAACCAAGTTCCGGGGCATCGACCGCGTCGGTTGGTCGTTCAGCTTGACCGCCGCCGCCTACAATCTGATCCGGCTGCCGAAACTGCTGGCCGAGGCGCCTTGATCCAAGCCAGCCGGCCATGGACACGCAGGCAAAAAACGAAAAAAGGCATGGCTGCCAGTGAAGACTGCCACAAACTTCGCTGCGAAAACCCGATAAACAGAACAGCGGGACGGTCCAGGGCCGCGTTGGTGGGCTTTTCAGCAGCCT
>JAKBCJ010000506.1 GCA_021807975.1 Pseudomonadota bacterium
GGCCGCGCGGACGGGTCCGGCCGCGATGCCACGGAACTGAGTGTCGCCCTCGCCCGATCGATCGTTCCGCCGACCACTGCCAAGATGAAGCGCGCCAAGCCGGTTGCCGCCGAGATCAAGCCAGCCACCGGGGCTGAAAAAAAGCCTTTCGGCATGTCCTACGATGGCACCAGCCGCGCCGATTACATCAAGCTGATGAGTTCTCGCGGCGCCCGGTGAGCTGGGTTACCTTCGAGGCCTCGTAGGGCGGATTTGTGGCGGTGCAACTGATCCATGTGGTCGCGATCTACGATGAGCAGGGCGAGGTGAAGTTGGCCACGTCGTCGGGCGGAGTTGATGTCCTGAAGGATATCACGGTTCAGCGCGCGGCCGGGATTGTCACCCGGGCGCAGGAGGCCGCTTCCGAGTTGCCCGAACGGTGACCGCGGCCGTTCGGCGTCAGGACCGTTACCCAAACCGTCACATGCAATGTCGCGGCCGTCGCAATATCGCGGCCGTCCCGGCATGGTGAAGTATGGCAGATAGTTCGTATCGGATTGTCCATCGCGACGATGGCACCTTTGCGGTGGAAATCGTCAGGGTCGGCGCGCTGCCGCAAACCGCCGGCGGATTCAAGACCGAAGCCGCCGCACAGGGCTGGATCGCCCGGGACCAGCGGCTGCGAACCGCCAGCGACCCGTTCGCCACCGCGGCGACAAAACGCTGGCGCGGGAATTAGACGCCCCCTCCTGGCGCAACCAAGCCTGTTCGGCTTCATCGACACCGCGGATACTGGCCGGCACGTCGTCGGTGTGTTCGCCCGGCGGCGGTGGGCGGATGATTTCGGCTGGCGAGTCCGATAGCCTGATCGGGCATCCGGCGGTCTGGTAAACCCCGCGCGTCGGGGGATCGAAATCCACGATCATATCCCTGGCCCGCTGACGCGGATCAGGTGGACCACCGCGTCCTGCATGGAAACCTCGACATGCCGCCCTTTCCCGCCGATGTTCCGATGCTGGAGTGCGACGAGGATGCCAATGGCCATATGCATGCCGGTGCCGGAATCGCCGGTCGGCGGAAACACTTAGGTCGGCGGATTTTCAGGAAAGCCGGTCACCTCCATCGCCCCGCCCATTGCCCGGGCGATCGGCTCGAAGCTCTTGCAGCCGCTGTATGGGCCGTAGGTGCCGAAGCCGTTGATCGTGGGATAGAACAGCCGCGGGTTCAGTGTCGCCAGCGAGTCGTAGCCCGGGTGTGGGTCATGTCGATGATGCGGAAGCCCTCAAGTGCCTGGCTCATGGTGGTTCCTCCAAACTCGGCCGGGTATCGAGCGTCGTCGCCCGGCGCAGGTCGCGCGGCTGGCTTTCGTCGTGCGGGCGCCCGCGATGCATCGTCCAGCGGTTGTCCCAGATTACCAGGTCGCCCCGGCGCCAGGTGTGGCGATAGACAAACCGAGTTTGCGTCGCATGCGCGGTCAGGTCGAGCAGCAAAAGCCGTCCATCCGCCACCGGCCAGCCGGCGATGTGGGAGGCATGGGCGGACAGATACAGGCTTTTGCGCCCGGTCGCCGGATGGCGCCGGACCAGCCGCTGGCGGGACGGCGGATACTGTTCGCGCTCCCCGGCGGGGAAATCGGTAAATCCGATCTGGGCCCGGGACCAGAAAACGTCGTGTTCGGCGATCAGGGGATCGATGGCCTGCCGGGTGTCCGGCGGCAGGGCGTCGTAAGCGGCCCGCATATCGGCAAATTCGGTTTCGCCGTTTCCGAACGGGCCGGGCGGCGGCAGCGCGACCGCGTGCAGAAGACCCAGGACGACGGGAACCGGCATATACGACGCATCGGTATGCCAAAGCCGGTTGCCCAGGCTGTCGAGCCGCCGCCGGTCGTCCAGCGCCCGGACGCGATTGTCCTCATCGAGGTTGGAAATGTCGCCGATCTGCGGGATCGCCAGCCGCCGGCGCCCGGGGCGGGCGGCGGAACGGCCGATTTCCAACGGTCCAAACCGGGCGGCAAAGTCGTGCAACTGCTGGTCCGTCAAATGCTGGCCGCGGAACACCAGCACGGGGAAAGCGTCGATCGCGGTTTGGATCGCGGCGATCGCAGCCTCGGTCAGCGGCGCCGACAGATCGGCGCGGCTGGCCTCGGCGGCCAGTCCTGGATGCAGTTCCCGGGTCTCGATGGACATCGTTTCGGCCCCCCGCCGCATCCTGCGAAGGTTCGGCGGACGGTGCAAGTTTGGCGCCCCTTGCCGACAACCCAAGGCTGACGCAATTTCCGCCGATGCGCATTTCCCTGATCCACGCCATGGCCCCGTCCATTCCCCCGATCGTCGCGGCGTTCCAACGCCTGTGGCCGGAGGCGACGCTGATGAACCTGCTGGACGACTCGCTCGCCCCCGATCTGGCGCGCGACGGGACGCTGACCCCGGCGATGACCGAACGGTTTTTGGGGCTGGCACGGTATGCGCGATCGACGGGGGCGGACGGGATCCTGTTCACCTGTTCGGCGTTCGGCCCCTGCATCGAGGCTTGCGCCCGGGAATTGCCGATTCCGGTGCTGAAGCCGAACGAGGCGATGATCGAGGAAGCCGTGGCGCTGACCGGCCCGCACGGGCGGATCGGCCTGATGGCGACGTTCGCACCGACCTTGACCTCCATGCCGCCAGAGTTCGCGGCCGTGGCGCCGGGGGTAACGCTGGTGAACTGCCTGGCCGAGGACGCCCTGGCCGCGCTGAACGCCGGCAGCCTGGACGCCCACAATGCCGCCGCCGCGCGGGCCGCCCTTGCCCTGACCGACTGCGATACGATCGCGCTGGCGCAGTTCAGCCTGTCGCAGGCCGCCGACGCCGTGGCACGGGCCACCGGCAAGACTGTGCTGACGACGCCGGACAGCGCGGTGCGCAAGCTGCGCCGGCTGTTGCTGCCGCCAACGGCTGGCTGAGGTTAATGCCCACCCCGGCGCGAGGTATTCGGCAGTCATTTTGTGATGGACGATACAATCAAATTTTCGTAATTAGATTAGTATATATTTTTCATCGGGGTCTTTTATGAATGGCCTGGCGTACACGGTTCGTAGCGTCCGACGAAATCTACTAAAGGTTGTGGTGTTGGCGCTCACAGGCGCTTGCGTGATGACGGGACCGGCGCACTCGGCCTCTATCCTGACCCAATTCCAGGGTGCCACCCTGGGAAACTCCGGCTACGTGCCACCGGACATGGGCGGATCGGTCGGCGACGGCTATGTGATGCAGATGGTGAACGGGGTGTCCAGCATCTACTCCACTACCGGCACGCTTGAATCCCAGCAATCACTCGGCACATTCTGGTCGGGCGTGTCAGGCGGCGCCGGCATTTCGGATCCGCGGGTGATCTACGATCCCAGTTCGGGCCTGTGGTTCGCCAGCGCGATCTCGATTCAGTCCTCCAATAACAACATCCTGATTGCTGTTTCCAAGACCAGCAACCCAACAGCCGGCTTCAATACGTTTTCCTTTGCT